>DAOLDO010000362.1:0-6605 GCA_035327325.1 Chloroflexaceae bacterium
GCTCGCGCCATCGGTCGTGCCGCCGGTCGCGCCGCCGCCCGTGCCGATGCCGGTGGAGCCGGTCGAGCCGAGGCCCATGAGCATCACGGCGAGCTCGCCGGTGTCGCCCAGGGGTACGCGCATGAGCACGTTGTCGTCGGTGCGGTTCGAGAGGGCCAGGGCGAAGACCTCGCCCGTGCCGACCTCGACGCGGTCGGCGCTGAGGGTGCCGTCCTCGCCGATGACGATCGTCTCGGTGCGGCTGATCGAGCCGATGTCGAGGTCGCCGCTGGCCACCGAGCCGGTGGCGCCGCCGGTGGCGGGGCCGCCGCCGCCCGTGCTGCCGACGGGGGCGGTGCCGGTGATCACGCCGCTGCCCTCGACGGGCACGGCGGTGGGCAGGGGCGAGTTGGTGGGCTCGAGCTCGCCGGTGGCCTGGAGGTCGCCGCCGGCAATAGGGGTGGCCACGGCCTGGCCGACGGGCTCATTCGCGCTTGTGGTCACAGTCACCTGGGCCGCGTCGGCGGGGGTGGCGTCGCCCGAGGGGCCGCGGGCCGTGTCGCCGGCGCCTGCGCAGGCCGAAAGGCTGAGGGTCAGCGCCAGGGCGCCGCCGACCAGCATGTTCGCACGCTTCATCTGCATATCTCCCGTGGTACAGTTGCTCTGTCACCCGCGGCGACAGCGCCGCGGTCACGGGGATGCGTGCAAGCTGTATGCCGCGGGATGCGAGGAGGAGACTGTGCAGTATGTCAACCTGGGCCGCACGGGCCTGAAGGTGTCGCGGATCTGTCTGGGGTGCATGACCTACGGCTCGCCCGCCTGGCGCCCCTGGGTGCTCGACGAGGAGACCAGCCGGCCCTTCATCAGGCGGGCCCTCGATCTGGGCATTAACTTCTTCGACACAGCCGACATGTACTCGCTCGGGGCGAGCGAGGAGGTGATGGGCCGGGCCCTGCGCGACTTCGCCCAGCGCGACGAGGTGGTGATCGCGACCAAGGTCTACCAGCCGATGAGCGACGCGCCAAACGACCGGGGCCTCTCGCGCAAGCACATCATGACCTCGATCGACCGCTCGCTCAGGCGGCTGGGCACCGACCACGTGGACCTCTATCAGATCCACCGCTACGACTACGAGACGCCCCTCGAGGAGACGCTGGAGGCCCTGCACGACGTGGTGAAGGCCGGCAAGGCCCGCTACATCGGCGCCTCGAGCATGTGGGCCTGGCAGCTCATGAAGGCCCTCGGCATCCAGGAGCGGCGGGGCTGGGCGCGCTTCGTGACCATGCAGAACCACTACAACCTGGTCTACCGCGAGGAGGAGCGCGAGATGGTCCCCCTCTGCCTCGACCAGGGCGTGGGCCTGATCCCCTGGAGCCCCCTGGCCCGCGGCTTCCTCACGGGCAACAGGCCGAAGGGCGGCGAGCCGGCCACGCTGCGCGGTCGCACCGACACGATCGCGCACGGGCTGTACAGCGAGGGCGACCACGCGGTGGTCGAGCGGGTGGGCGAGCTGGCGGCGGCCCGCGGGGTGAGCAGCGCGCAGATCGCCCTGGCCTGGCTGCTCGGCAAGCCCGGCGTCACGGCGCCGATCGTCGGGGCCAGCAAGCCGCACCAGCTCGAAGAGGCCGTGGCCGCCCTAAAGGTGCGCCTAACGGATGAGGAGGCAGCGCGGCTGGAGGAGCCGTACACGCCGCATCCGGTGCGCGGGCACAGCTGACGCTCGCTCCGTTCGCGGGGTGACGCTCACTGCGTTCGCGGGGGTGAGCGCCCTGGGTGTCGCCATGTTCGGATCACCCCGGCGGCGAGCGCAGCGAGCAAGCCTCACCCCAGCGAGACGCAGCCGGGCGTCACCCCGGCGGCAAGCGCAGCGAGCGAGCCTCACCCGCGGCGCGCCACAGGCAGCTGGACCTCGGAGATGTGCTCGTCCGGGGTGGCGCCCATGTGCAGATAGAGCTCGCGGGGGGCGCCGACGACCTGGTAGCCCGACGCCTCGACCCAGGCCATCAGGGCGGCGTAGGCCTGGCTGAACCCCTCGTAGGGGCCCTTGTGGACGGTGCTGGCGACGTGGCCGCCCGGCAGCGTGTAGACCCTGACCCGGCCGCCCTCGGGCACGGGGGCCTCGAGGTAGACCACGGCCTCCATGTCGGGGTCGCGCTCCTTGTACTCGTCGTTGTGGTCGAGGCCCACGGCCAGGCCGCCGGCGCCGTGCCTGCCGAGGTGGGCGTACAGCTCGTCGAACAGTCCGCCGATCGCGGCATAGTGGGGGATGACTGACCTGACCCCGGCCACCAGCTGGGGCGGGATCTCCTTCAGGACGACGTCGTAGCCTGCCATGGTGCCCTCCTGTTCAATCTGGCGCAGCCTGGCCTCCACGCGGGCCAGGCGCGCCCGCTCGTCCTCGATCCGCTCCTGGAGCTCGGCCCGGCGCAGGCGCAGCATGCCGCGGATCTCGTCGGCCGACAGGCCCTCGCGCAGCACCGCGCCGATCTGCTCGAGCGAGAGCCCCAGGTCGCGCAGGGCCAGGATGCGCTGGAGCCGCGGGAGCTGCGCGACGGCGTAGTAGCGGTAGCCGGTGGCCGGGTCAACCCGGGCCGGCGGGAGCAGGCCGAGGTCGGCGTAGTAGCGCAGGGCCGACACCGGCACCCGGCAGAGGCGCGAGAAGTCACCGATCTTGAGCATGCTGCGCTCCTTGTCAGCGGGGGCCTTCGGGAGTATGCTACAACCTCAAGCGGCTTGAGAGTCAAGAGGGAGTTCCGGCCCATGCTCACCCCGGCCGACATCCTGGTGGCGCGCCGGCGCATCGCCGGGATCGCCCACCCGACGCCCCTGGAGCTCAGCAGGCCCCTCTCGGCCTACACGGGCGCCGAGGTCTACCTGAAGCTGGAGTGCGCCCAGGTGACGGGCAGCTTCAAGCTGCGCGGGGCGGCCAGCGCGCTGCGGGCGGGCGAGGGGCGCTACCCGGTGGTGGCCTGCTCGGCGGGCAACCACGCCCTGGGAGTGGCCCACGCGGCGGCCCAGGCCGGCATCGAGGCGACCCTGGTGCTGCCCGAGGGCGCCTCGCCCGCCAAGGTTGCGGCCCTGCGGCGCTACCCGGCCACGCTGATCCAGACCGGCGCCGGCTACGACGAGGCCGAGGCGGCCGCCCTGCGCATGGCCCACGCGGAGGGCATGCGCTTCATCTCGCCCTACAACCACCCCGACGTGATCGCGGGCCAGGGCACCCTGGGCGCCGAGATCCTCGAGCAGCTGCCGAACGCCGACGTGATCCTGGTGGGCGTGGGCGGCGGCGGGCTGGCCGCCGGGGTCGGCCTATGGGCCAAGGCCATGAGCCCCGGCATCAGGCTCGTCGGCGTGCAGGCCGAGAACTCGGCGGCCATGCTGGCCTCGCTCCAGGCGGGCCAGCTGGTGCAGGCGCCCGACCTGCCGACCCTGGCCGACGGGCTGGCCGGCAACATCGAGCCGGGGTCGATTACCTTCCCACTGGTGCAGCGCCTGGTGGACATAATCATCGCCGTGAGCGAGCAGCAGATCGCGGCGGCGATGCGCTGGCTGCTGAACGAGCACCACCTGGTGGCCGAGGGCAGCGCCGCCGTGACGGTGGCGGCCCTGCTCAACGGCCTGGTCGCCGGCCTGGCCGGCCGCAAGGTGGTGGCCCTGATCTCGGGGCGCAACGTGGCCACCGAGACGCTGCTGGAGGTGCTGGGGGACGGGGCGTAGGACTGCAGCAGGCTGAGATCCTACTGGCCCTCGCCCTCGACGCGGCGCACGCCGGAACCCTTGCCGCGGCGGGGCGCCGG
This sequence comes from Chloroflexaceae bacterium, assembly GCA_035327325.1. Taxonomy (GTDB): domain Bacteria; phylum Chloroflexota; class Chloroflexia; order Chloroflexales; family Chloroflexaceae; genus CAIWXH01. Next base: position 3,777 of record DAOLDO010000362.1, read on the forward strand.
CGGCGGGGCGGCCCCGGGGGCGACGGCGTCGAGGGCGGCCTCGATCGCGGCCCGCTCCTCGGCGTGCTGGCGGCCGTGCTCCTCGAGCCCCGCGCTGCGGCGCTGGCGCAGGGCCAGGGGCGCCACGCGGCGCAGGTCCTCGGCGGCGACGAGGTTGCGGAAGTCGGCGGCGGCCCTGGCCCGCGCCCCCTCGAGCAGGGCGATCTCGGCGCGGTGCGAGGGCATCTTGAGGGCCTGGACGAGGGCCAGGGCCTGCTCCTCGACCTCCGGGGGCACCGTGACGTGGGGCAGGATGGCCCTGGCCGCCTCCACCTCCTCGGCGAGGGCCGCGGTCTGGGCGGCGTAGGCGGCGCGGAAGGCCGCGGGGTCGGCGCGGAAGCCCTGGGCTCGCCGGTAGACCTCAAGGCGCTGGCGCGGGTCGTCCAGCGGGGCGACCCAGACGCGCAGGCCGAAGCGGTCGAGGATCTGCGGGCGCAGGGCGCCCTCCTCGGGGTTCATCGAGCCGACCAGCACGAAGCGAGTGGGGAAGAGCCTGGTCATGGGGCCGCGGCGCACCAGGGTGCGGCCCTGGGCCGCGGCGTCGAGGATGGCGTCGGCCACGGCGGCGTCGAGCAGGTTGATCTCGTCCACGTAGAGCAGGTTGCCGTCGGCCCTGGCCAGCACGCCGGGCTCGAGCAGCACCTGGCCCTGCTCCAGGGCGACCCGCTCGTTCACGCCGCCGACCACGTCCTCCATGCGCGCGTTGAGCGGCAGCTCGACCAGGCGCATGCGCTCGCGGGTGGTGGCGGGGCGCCCGTCTGGGCCATCGGCCTCGCGCTCGACCAGGGGCATCAGGTCGAGCAGGCCGCGCACCGCCGTGGTCTTGCCCACCCCGTAGGGCCCGCTGAGCAGCACGCCGCCCACCCCCGGGTTGACCAGGCCGAGCAGCAGCGCCATCTTCAGCTCGGTCTGGCCGACGAGGGCGAGCAGGGGGAAAGGGTGAAGCTCGGCGCTCAAAGCATCTCGATCTCGTAGGCCCCGATCGGGCAGTCGGGGCGCGCCTTGTCTATGAACTTGATCACCGCCTCGAGCTGGCCGTGGGCGTAGCTCTGCGAGGTGGAGACGCAGGCGATGCCGAGCACGGCGCTCTGCCAGAGGTCCTGGTCGTCCACCTCGGCGATCGAGACGTTGAACTCGTTGCGCACCCGGGCCAGGAGCGACTTGACGACCTGCCGCTTCTCCTTGAGCGACAGGGCCATAGGGATACCGATCTGGAGCGTGCAGACGCCGATGACCATAGGCTTTAGTTGAGGCTGCCCATCCCCGAGAAGCCCTCGCCGGTCTTGCGCTGGCCCGTGGGCATGAGAGCCAGCTCGGCGCGCAGGTCGGCGGCGAGCTCGCGCAGGCGGGTGCGCAGGTCGGCCTCGAGCCAGCGCTGCTTGCGGGCCATGGACACCTGGAGCCGGTCGGCCAGGTGGTAGGCCAGGTCGAGCGGGTCGTCGGGGAGATCCTCGGGCTGGGCGGGCACGCCGGTGGCGGCGGCCACGGCCTGCCAGTAGCGCTCGTAGGTGGCGCGCAGCTCGGCGGCGGCGCTGGCGGCGCCGGCGGGCCGCTCCTCGGGCAGGGCGGCCACGGAGGCGATGATGTAGGGCGCCCGCTGGAGCACGTACTGGATGCGGAAGCGCTCGCGGCCCACGGCGGTGAGCAGGTAGCGCCCGTCCTCCAGGCGCACGTTGGCGCTGATCTCGGCGGCCGTGCCGACCGTGTAGGGCTCGGCGGGGCGGGCGCCGAGGCGGCCCTCCTCGACCTCATCGCCCTCGCGGATCAGCACCACGCCGAAGGGGCTCTGCTGCTCGAGGCAGCGGGCGATCATCAGGCGGTAGCGCTCCTCGAAGATGTGCAGGTTGAGGGTGGCCCCGGGGAACAGGGTGGTGCCCAGGGGGAAGAGGGGCAGCTGGCGGATCAAGGCTCACTCCTCGTGCCAGGTACAGCTGAAGACGGTCAGCTCCACAGGGCCGGCGTTCAGATCAACGACGAACTCGATCTCGGGGCCCGAGAAGGCCTGCAGCGCGGCCTGCTGGTCGTAGGGGGCCGCCATGCCCTGGCTGAAGACCTGCACCGGGCCGACGCGCAGGTCGAGCAGCTCGGGGCGCAGCTCGGCGCGGCTGGCGCCCACGGCGGCGAGGAGCGGGCCCCAGTCTGGGGCGCCGCGCCTGAGGGCGGCGCGCAGGCCCCGCGAGCGGGTGACGGCGTCGGCCACCTGGCGGGCGCCCTCCTCGCTGGCCGCGCCCCGCACCCGCACACTAATGATCTTACCACTGCCCGCGGCGTCGCGCACCACCTGCTGGGCCAGATCCGCGCACAGGGCGTCGAGGGCCTCATGGAAGGCCGCGAACTCGCGCGAGGCCGGGTCGCTGATCGGCTGGTTGCCGGCGGCGCCGTTGGCCAGCATGATCACGCCGTCGTTCGGGCTGCTGTCGCCGTCGAGGCTGAGCCGGTTGAAGCTGCGCCCGACGCTCTGCTGGAGGGCCCGCTGCAGCAGGCGCTGCTCGATCGCCACGTCGGTGGTGAGCATGGCGAGCAGCGTGGCCATACAGGGGTGGATGAGGCGGGTGCCCTTGGCCATGCCGGCCAGCACGGCGGCCTGCCCGTCGCGAAGCTGCACGCGCAGGGCTCGCTCCTTGGGGCGGCTGTCGTTGGTGAGGAAGAGATCGACCCCGGCCTGCGCGACCAGATGGGCTACGCCAAGGACCACCTCGGACCGGCGTCCTACGCCACCGCCCTCGACGACTGCTACCGCTACAACGCCGAGCTCGCTGCGGTCTTCGAGCAGGCGCCCATCCTGCTGAC
>DAOLDO010000363.1:0-6597 GCA_035327325.1 Chloroflexaceae bacterium
CCCTGCTGGTTAGAATGCGCTGCAGGTACTCGATGTCCACGCGGGGCTCACCTCTGGCTCGTGGCCGACGGCGGGCGGGCCGGCGACACACAGACCGCCCTGTCTCGCGGTGAGACAGGGCGGCTGGCTGCGCTGGCGACCCTGAGTGGGCTCGAACCACCAACCTTCAGCTCCGGAGGCTGACGCTCTATCCGATTGAGCTACAGGGTCGGACAGCGAGAGTATACCGCACGGGCCGGGGGCTGTCAACGCGGGTATAATGGAGGGAGCGCCCGACCGTTGAGCTGAAAGCGACCTATGCGACTCCTCGGCAAGATCGTGCTCTGGCTCGTGCTGTTCGTGGCCGCCCTGGCCGTGCTCCTGGCCCTCTCCATCCCGGCCGACGCCCTGCTCGGGCGGGGGCGGGTGGGCGCGCTGACCAACACGGCCATCCCCGGCCCCGCCGGCCCCGTCCAGGCGTTCGTCGCCCGGCCCGCCGGGCCCGGCCCCCACCCGGCCGTGATCATGATCCACGAGTTCTGGGGCCTGCGCGACGAGATCGTGGGCAAGGCCGAGGCCCTGGCCGCCGAGGGCTACGTCGTCGTCGCGCCCGACACCTTCCGCGGCGGCAGCACCGGCTGGCTCCCCCGCGCGATCTACCAGACCGTCACCACCCCGCCCGAGCAGGTCAACGCCGACCTCGACGCCGTCTTCGCCTGGCTCGCCGCCCAGCCCGAGGTCGCCGCCGAGCGCATCGCGATCATGGGCTTCTGCTACGGCGGCCGCACCTCGCTGGTCTACAGCATGCACAACCCCGCCATCGCCGCCACGGGCATCTTCTACGGCATGGCCGACACCACCCCCGAGCGGCTGCGCCCCCTCGGCGGCCCCGTCCTCGGCATCTTCGGCGGCGCCGACAGCTCCATCCCCCTCGAGGAGGTGCGCGAGCTCGAGGCCAACCTCGCGGCCGCCGGCGTGACCCACACCATCTCCGTCTACGAGGGCCAGCCCCACGCCTTCGTGACCAGCATCGAGGCCATCAGCCAGGGCGGCCCCCAGGGCGAGGCCTGGGCCGAGCTCCTGGCCTTCCTCGACGGGGCGCTGAGGGGCGGCCCCGGGCCCGCCGGCGCCGCCCCGGCCCCGCCGCTCAGCGGGGCCGTCACGCTGCTCGGCGCTATCCACCACCGCTTCGTCTGCGGGGCCTGAGCGGCCGCCCCGTAGCGTGTGAGGGCGCCCTTCGGCAAGGCTTCAGACGGTCGCACTCCGCTTAACGGTCGCTCCGGACCTCACCCCTGCCTCGCGCTGCTCGGCTCCCCCGCCCCCTCAAACCGCGGGGTCGCGGGCTGAGGCGGCAAGGGGGCTGGGGGGTGAGGTCTGCGGCGGCGCCGGCGTGGATGCGCCTACAGGGTGTAGCCCCGCTTGCGCGCGATATCCTCCTTGTGTTTGCGGAAGAGGATGTCGCGCTCGGTGCCCCTGATGTCGCGGCTGTAGGTGGCGAGGACCTTCTCGACCTCGGCGTCGATCTCCTCCTCGACGCGCAGGTCCTCGACGATGAAGTCGTAGATCGCCTTGACGCGGGCAGCCCGCCCGACGCCGGCCTTCGCGCCGGCCGGGTCGCGGTACTCGAGCAGCCCTTGCTGGGCGAGCTCGTCGTGCAGCCGCTCGGCGATGCGCCGCACCTTGTCCTCGGTCAGCCGCATGTGGCCCCTCCTGATCGCTGGCAAGCTCTGGGGATGAGTATACCACGCGGCCCGTTGACAGGGCGCCGCAGTCGCGTATCATAGGCGGGTCGCAACCTTCAGCCCCCGGAGTGTCCGTGCAAGAGATCAGCGCCGAGCGCGTGGCCGAGATCGGCGAGCTGGCCGCCCGCGCCACCGCGAGCATCGCCCGCGCCATTGTCGGCAAGGAGGGCGTCGTCGAGCTGCTGCTGGTGGCCATGCTCTGCGAGGGCCACGTGCTGCTCGAGGACGTGCCCGGCACCGGCAAGACGACCCTGGCCCGCGCCCTGGCCGCCTCGCTCGGGTGCAGCTTCCAGCGCATCCAGTTCACGCCCGACCTGCTGCCCTCCGACGTGACCGGCCTCTCGTTCTTCAACCAGAAGCTCGGCGAGTTCCAGTTCCGCGAGGGCCCCGTCTTCGCCCAGGTGGTGCTCACCGACGAGATCAACCGGGCCACGCCGCGCACCCAGAGCGCCCTGCTCGAGGCCATGCAGGAGCGCACGGTGACGATTGACGGCCAGACCCGCCCCCTGCCCCGCCCCTTCCTCGTGATCGCCACCCAGAACCCCGTCGAGCTGGAGGGCACCTTCCCCCTGCCCGAGGCCCAGCTCGACCGCTTCCTGCTCAAGCTCGAACTGGGCTACCCGAGCCAGGACGAGGAGGAGGAGATCCTCACCCGCTACGAGCGGTCGAACCCCCTGGCCGAGCTGCGCCCCGTGCTCGGCGCCGAGGAGCTGCGCCGGATGCAGGCCGACGCGCGCATGGTGGCCGTCACGCCCGCGGTGCGCCGCTACCTGGTGGAGGTGGTGCGGGCCACGCGCCGCCACCCCGACGTCGAGCTCGGCGCGAGCCCCCGCGGCTCCCTGGCCCTCTACCAGACGGCCCAGGCCCGGGCGGCCCTGCGCGGGCGGGCCTTCGTGCTGCCCGACGACGTCAAGGCCCTGGCCGCGCCCGTGCTCGGGCACAGGCTCATGCTGGCCGCCGAGGCGCGCCTGCGCGGCCGCGGCCCCGGCGATGTCGTCGCCGCGGTGCTCGGCCAGGTGCCGGCGCCCGTGGAGTGAGCGCGGGGACCGGGGGTGTGAGTCGCTCGCTGCGCAGAGGCTTCGCCTCGTCTTGCGACCCGCTGTGTGAGGTGTGACTCCGCCCCGATCGCGGCCGCGGGCCACTCACACCGCACACCGCACACCGCACACCTCGCAGCTCCTAGTGCAGCTCGCCCAGCGTGTCGCGCAGCCAGGCGATGCGCTCGCCGTTGACGCGGTAGCAGACGGCGGCGCCGTCGGAGTAGGCGTCGAGCAGGCCGACCTCGCGCAGCTGGCGCAGGTGCTGCGAGAGGGTGGACTGGGCGTGGGGCCCGTCGTCGGGCAGGTGGAGCAGGATCTCGTTGCCGATGCAGTTGGGGTGGTGGAGGACGTAGCGGAGGATCGCGACGCGCACGGGGTTGCCGAGGGCCTTGCAGATCTGGGCCAGGGACTGGTCGACTCTGGCTGGCTCAGCCTCAACTCTGGTCACGGTCCACCTCCTCGGCCATTGAGGGGTTTGCGCATATGCTACGATGCCGGCCGGCCGGAGTCAAGGTCTGCAAAATGCTGACACGCCCTGTCACCATTTCTGGGTACACTTGGGCAGTCCGCGTCCACGAGCCTGCAGGCTCTGCCTGAGGAAGGAGTCGCCCGTGTCCGAGGGGAAGCATCTGAGCGTCGGCCTGATCGAGTCGTTCAACAGCGCGAGGCCCGCGGCCTTCGCGCCCTTCAGCATGGCCACCGACGGCCTGAGCGCCGCCCAGGCCGCCCGCGTGCCGGGCGAGCGCCTGAACAGCATCTGGGCCGTGACCAACCACCTCTGGTTCTGGAACGAGGCGCCCCTGCGCCTGCTGCGCGGCCAGGCCGTCGAGCCCGCCGAGCTGGGCGCCGCCGACTGGAAAGGCTGGCCCCCCGCCGGCGACCCCGCCGACGAGGCCGCCTGGCAGGCCGCCCGCGCCCGCGCCATCGAGGCCAACGCCGCCTTCGCCGCGGCCGCGGCCGAGCTCGCCCCCGAGGCCCTCGCCGCCGAGCTGCCCGGCTGGGGCCCGGCCTGGGCGATCGTCCAGAGCATGCTCGCCCACAACAGCTACCACACCGGCGAGATCATGACCCTGCGCCACCTCCAGGGCCTCTGGATCGACAGCCGGCTGACCTGACGCCGCGCGGGCCCCGGGCCCGCCCATAAGCCGCCTTCGCGGGGCGCCCAGATGCCGGGCGCCCCGCTTTTTTTGCGTCCGACAGCCGCCGGCCGGCGAGCGGATCACATTTGGATCACAGCCCGTCAGCTTATGTCCACCCCCGCCGGCGTACAATCCTCAGGCGGCAGAAAGGGGCGAACGGGCCCCCTGCCCACAAGGAGCTTTTGATGGAGACCACAGCCTTTCAGCCGAGACGCGGCGCGACCGGGTGGGGCCGCATGGCCCGCTTCGCCGCCGTGGGCGCCTCGGGGGTCGTGGTGAACACCGCGCTCCTCCTGGCCCTCACCCGGGCCGGCGGCCTCGCCGAGTGGCAGGCCAGCCCCCTGGCCACCGAGGCCGCCATCCTCAGCAACTTCCTGCTGAACGACGCCTGGACCTTCCGCGACGCCAGGGCGGGCAGCGGCCTCGGTCGCCTGCTGCGCTACAACGGCGTCGCCCTGGGCGGCATGGCCGTCACCGTCGCCGCGCTCACCCTGCTCACCAGGGTGCTCGGGGTGGGCCTGATGCCCGCCAACCTGCTCGCCGTCGCCTGCGCGATGGCCTGGAACTACCTGATCAATAGCCGGTGGACCTGGGGCGCCCGCTACGTGCAGCCCGCCCCCGCGGCCCGCCGCTCGCACGAGGAGTGTCACGCCATGCGCACGCTGGTGATCGTCCCCACCTACAACGAGCGCGAGAATATCGAGCGGCTCGTCCCCGCCATCCTGGCCCAGGACGAGACCTTCGACGTCCTGGTCGTGGACGACGGCTCGCCGGACGGCACGGGCCAGGTCGCCCGCGGCATGGCCGCCCGCAGCCACCGAGTGAACCTGCTCCAGCGGGCCCGCAAGGAGGGCCTGGGCACGGCCTACCTGGCCGGCTTCCGCCGGGCCCTCTCGTGGGGCTACCACACCGTGGTCGAGATGGACGCCGACTTCTCGCACAGCCCCGCCGACCTGCCGCGCCTGGTGGCGCCGGTGCGCGCGGGCGAGGCCGACCTGGCCCTCGGCTCGCGCTGGGTGAGTGGCGGCGGCACCCGCGGCTGGCCCCTGCGCCGCCGGCTCATCAGCCGCGGCGGCTCGCTCTACGCCCGCGCCATCCTCGGCGTCGGCGTGCGCGACCTGACGGGCGGCTTCAAGTGCTTCAGCCGCGCCGCCCTGCGCACCCTCGACCTGGACGGCGTACGCTCGAACGGCTACAGCTTCCAGATCGAACTGACCTACCGCGCCCTGAGGGCCGGCATGCGCGTGGTCGAGCTGCCGATCGTCTTCACCGAGCGCGAGCGCGGCGTGAGCAAGATGTCGGGCGCGATCGTGCGCGAGGCCATCGCCGTGGTCTGGCGGCTGCGCCTCGAGCGGGCCCCCGCCACGGCGGCCGCGCCGGCCCCGGAGCCGGAGCTGGCCCGCGCCGTCGGCGGCGAGGAGGAGCGCCTGTGAACCTCGGACACCTGCTGCTCGCCGGCGGCTCGCTGCTGCTCACGCTCCAGTCGGCCTACTCGGCGGCGCTCATGCTCTACGCCTGGGAGGACGGCGTGAGGCGCCGGCAGAACCAGGCGCCGCGCCGCTTCGCCCCGCCGCGCCGCAGCTTCACCATCCTGCTCCCCGCCCGCCACGAGGAGGAGGTCATCCAGGAGACGATCCAGCGGGTGGCCGACCTGCGCTACCCCCGCGAGCTGGTGCAGGCGATCGTCGTGATCGAGGCGGGCGACAGCGGGACCATCGCCAAGGTGCGCGAGAAGCTGGCCCAGCTGCGGGCCCGCGGCGTGCACAACCTGCGCCTGATCACCTTCGCCGAGCCGCCGATCAACAAGCCCCACGGGCTCAACGTGGGCCTGGCGCAGGCCACGGGCGACGTGGTGACGATCTTCGACGCCGAGGACGAGCCGCACCCCGACATCCTCAACGTGGTCAACACGGTGATGCTGCGCGACGAGGTGCCTGTGGTGCAGTGCGGCGTCCAGCTCATGAACTACGACGACCGCTGGTTCGCCGTCTGGAACGTGCTCGAGTACTTCTTCTGGTTCAAGAGCCGCATGCACTACCACGCGCGGGTGGGCATGGTGCCCCTGGGCGGCAACACCGTCTTCATCGAGCGCGGGCTGCTCGAGGCCTCGGGCGGCTGGGACCAGGGCTGCCTGACCGAGGACGCGGAGATCGGCATCAGGCTGAGCGCCGCCGGGGTGCCGATGCAGGTGGTCTACGACGACGAGTACGTGACGCGGGAGGAGACCCCGCCGACAGTGGGGCAGTTCATCAGGCAGCGCACGCGCTGGAACCAGGGCTTCATGCAGGTGCTGCTGCGCGGCGAGTGGCGCCGGCTGCCGACCCTGCCCCAGCGGCTCCTGGCCCTCTACACCCTGGCCTTCCCGCTCTTCCAGGCGATCATGATGCTCTACGTGCCCCTGAGCCTGCTCCTGATGGCCTTCGTGAAGGTGCCGGTGCTGGTGGCGATGATCAGCATGCTGCCGCTCTACATGCTGGTGCTGCAGCTGGGGATCAGCCTGGTGGGCCTGTACGAGTTCGCGGGCGTGCACGGACTGCGGCCGTCCCTGCTCTCGCCGCTGAAGATGCTCGTCACGTTTCTGCCCTACCAGTGGCTGCTGAGCGTCGGGGCCCTGCGGGCCGTGTGGCGGCAGCTGCGCGGCGTGAACGCGTGGGAGAAGACGCGGCACGTGGGCGCCCACCGCGCCCCGGCCCAGGC
>DAOLDO010000364.1:0-6593 GCA_035327325.1 Chloroflexaceae bacterium
GACCCGCCCGATGCAGGTCTTCGGCGCGATCGGCCTGGTCAGCGGGGCCCTCGGCGGCCTGCTGCTGCTCTACCTGGCCTACGTGCGCCTCGTGGCCCTGCAGAACATCGGCGATCGGCCCCTGCTGCTCCTGGCCGTGCTGATGGTGCTGATCGGCGTGCAGTTCCTGGGCATGGGCCTGCTCGGCGAGCTGATCACCCGCGTCTATTACGAGGGCCGCGACCGCCCGATCTACGTCGTGCGCGAGGAGCTGAACCAGGCCCCGTAGGCGCCTCGCCCGACCGGCGAAAGGGCATGCTGCAATGTTCAAGCGCGTTACGTCGCCCGCCACAGGCGCCCGGGCCCGGGTCCGGGCCATCCCCGGCCTCGCCTACCTTCTGGCCTTCCTGCCGGCCCTCGCCCTGTTCGCGCTGACCCTCGCCGGGGCCCAGGGCCAGCACCTCCTGCGCCGCGACGAGAATATCATGCTGGCCATCCTCGACGCCCTCGCCCGCGGCTGGCGGCTCGAGGACATCTTCCTGGTCAGTATCTCGCCCGGGGTCGTCGCTGTGCTCCAGGCCCTCGGCGCCGCGGCCGACGTGGTCCTGGCGGGGCGCGCCGCGGCGATGCTGTGCGGGGCCATCTGCCTGCTGCTGACGGCGGCGATCGCGCGGCGGCTCTACGGGCCGGGCCCCGTCCCAGCCCTGGCGACGGCACTGCTGGCCAGCAGTCCGCTCTTCCTCTACGAGGCGACGATCATCAGGCCCAACCTGCCCGCGCTCGCGCTCGCCCTGGCGGCCCTGCTGGCCCTGCTCGGCGCCGAGTGGCGGACGACGGCCCGCGCGGCGGGCGCGGTCGCCGCCGCGGGCCTCCTGTTCGGCCTGGCCGTCCAGGTCAAGGCCCTCGCCCTGGCCCTCACTCCCCTGCTGCTCTTCCTGCTCGCTGGCCTCCTGCGGCGGCCCGGCCGGCGGGCGGCCCTCCCTCCCGCTGTGGCGGCCCTTGCGGCCGCCTTCGCCGGCGGCGCCGCGGCCTCCGTGGTTGGCTTGGCGGCGGCCACCGGCTCGGGGGCGACCCTCGGGCAGATCCTCGCCACTCATCTCAGCGCCGGGAGTGCGGTCTCCCCGCTCGAGCGCCTGTCGTACGGCGTGAACACAGCCGGCCAGGTGCTGCTGGCCCACACCTGGCTGGTCATCCTCTTCGGCGCAGGACTGCTGTCCGCCCTGCCCCCCGGCGGCGAGTCCCGACCCCAGGCCGCGCTGCTCGCCGTGTGGTGCGCGACGGTGGCGGGCGCCCTGGTCGTCGCCTTCCCGACCTGGGACCACCACTACGTCTTGCTGCTGCCCGCCCTGGCGATCGGCGCCTCCGCTCTGGTGGCCAGGGCCGCCGGCGGCCTGCTGAAGCTCGACCCGGAAGCCCTCGGGACCACCCTGGCCGTGCTCGGCTTCGCCCTCGCCGCGTCCGGCGCCGTGGGCGCGGGCGCGCTGATCCAGGCGGAGCGCCCCGGCCGCCAGGAGCGCGAACTGGCCCGGCTGGTGCGCGAGCGCACCCCCGCCGACCGCCCGATCTGGTCGGACAACCTCTACTTCCCGCTGCTCACCGGCCGGCCGATCGACCCGGTCCTGGTTGACCTGAGCATCAAGCGGATCATCTCTGGCCAGCTGCGCGAGGAAGAGCTGTTCGCGCTGATGGACGCCCGCCCGCCCGCCGCCGTGCTTGTCTATGACGGCCTCTTCGACGCCTTTCCGCGGCTGACCGCCTGCCTCGACGCGACCACCGACCAGACCCCGGTCTCGCTCGGCGGCCAGCGCGCGTACTGGCTCGGCCCCGGCGACGCAGAGCGCGTCGTCGCCTGCGGCGCCGGTCAGTAGAGGCGGCATGGGCGCACTTCGCACATCAGATACGGCCGGCAGGCCCCACGCCTCGGCGCTGCCCGGGTGGCACGCCGCCGCCGCCGCGACATTTGCCGTCCTCTGGAGCGGCCTGCTGCTCTGGCTGGGCCACCGCCGCTTCGTCAGCTACAACGCGGGCATGTACGACCTGGGCAATATGGCCCAGGCGATCGACTCGGTCCTGCGCGGACAGCCCCTGGTGGTCACGTTCCCAGAGGGCCCCCTCAGCCGCCTGGCCATGCACGTCGAGCTGTTCTACTACCTGCTGGCGCCCCTCTGGGCCCTGTGGCCCGACCCGCGGGCCCTGCTGGCCGCCCAGGCGGCCCTGTACGCCGCCGGGGCGCTCCCGGCCTACAGGCTCGGGGCCAGGGCCGCCGACAGCGCCCTGGGCGGCCTCTGCCTGGCGCTGCTCTACCTGCTCTACCCCGTGGCCCAGACGGCGGTGCTCTTCGACCTCCATGGCGACACCCTGGCCATGCCCCTGCTGCTCTTCGCCCTCGAGGCCCTCGACCGCCGCGCCTGGCGCGCCTACGCCGTCTGGCTGGCCCTGGCCCTGAGCTGCAAGTTCTACGTGGCAGTGCCCGTGGCCGCCCTCGGTCTGATCCTGATCCCACGGCCCGCCACCAGGCTCCCCGGACTGCTCACCTTCGGCGCCGCAACGCTCTACGGGCTGCTGGCCTTCTTCGCGATCCGCCCGCTCTTCACCACCGCCACCACGGCCAGCAGCCACAGGGGCCTGAACTACCTCGGCACCTACTTCGGCCAGTTCGACCAGCTCGCCGCCACGGCGGTGGAGCGGCTGCTCACCGCGGCTATCGTGCTTGGCCCTGCCATGCTGCTGGCCTGGGGCGGCCGCCGCTGGCTCCTGCCCGCCCTGCCCGTGGCCCTCGCGGCCCTGGTCAGCACCGGCCCCGGCGGCAGCTTCGACTACCGCTATCACCACTACGCGACGGTGGTGCCGTTTGTCGTGATGGCCGCCGCCGCCGGCCTGCGCCGGGCCCGCGAGCGCGAGGGCCGCCCCGGCGCCCGGCCCTGGCGCAGCGACCTAATCTTCACGACCCTTGTCGTCGCGCTGCTCACCGTTGCCCTGGTTGACCAGCCCCTCAACCCCCTGTTCTGGGCCGGCGCGCCCGCGACCGGCATTGACAGCTCGGCCTACGGCAGCCTCTCCCGCGACGCGGTGAAGAGCGGCTTCCTGGAGCGGTACGTGCCCCCGCGCGCGCCCCTGGCCGCCTCGCCCTTCCTGGCCACGCATCTGGTGCGGCGCGAGACCCTCTACCTGACGCGCTACGCCGACGACCCCGGCGGCGAGCGCCTGCCCGCGCTGCTGCCAGAGGTGGACTACGCCCTCGCCGACGCCCTCTTCGACTGGCGCGCCGTCGAGGGCGAGCTGGTCCTCGGCGGCGCCGCCTACGAGCGCGCCGAGATCGGACTGCTCCTCCGCGACCCCGCCTTCGGCCTCGTCGCCGCCGACGACGGCCTGCTGCTCTTCCAGCGCGGCGCCCCGGCGCCCCTCGCCCAGGAGGCCACGCTGGCGCCCGACCCCGGTGCCGCGCCGGTCGCCGAGGTCGGCCCCGCCCAGCTGCTCGCCTACAGCCTCGAGCCCCTCGGCGGGCGCCGCTTCAAGGCCGCCTTCACCTGGCGCCTGGCCGGCGAGGTGCCCCCCCGCGGCCTCGTCGCCGTGAGCCGCCTCGAGGGCCTGCCCGACGCCCGCGTCGTCCACCTGCCCACCTACGCCCTCAGGCCCATCGGCTCCTGGCCGCCCGGCCAGGTCGTCGAGGAGCGCTTCGAGCTCGAGATCCCGGCCCGGGTGCCGGCCGGGACCTACGGCTGGCGCGTGGGCTGGTACAGCCTGGGCCACCCCGAGGCCTACGCCACGGACGCCCGCAGCCTCGCCGGCCCCGAGGTCACGCTCGGCGCCGTCACGGTGCCCTGAGCGGCCCGGTCTCACAGAGCGGCTATAATGGGGGGGCTGCAAGGGGGCCTCGTGGCGCCCGCGAAAGGATCCAGCCAGTGTACGAGCCGGTCGTCGAGCAGCGGGCGGGCAGCGCCGCCGCGGAGGAGGCGCGCCCCCGCGCCCTCTCCCTGGTCATCCCCGTCTACAACGAGGAGGAGAGCGTCCCCCTCATCTGCGCCCGCGTCGCCGAGGTGCTCGCCGCGGGCCCCGAGCCCTACCGCTCCAGCTACGAGCTGATCCTGGTGGACGACGGCTCGAGCGACGGCAGCTTCGCGGCCTGCCTCGCCGCCCAGGCCGCCGACCCGCGCGTCCGGGTCGTGCAGTTCCGCCGCAACTTCGGCAAGACGGCCGCCCTGCAGGCCGGCTTCCGCCTCGCCCGCGGCGCCCGGGTCGTCACCATAGACGCCGACATGCAGGAGGACCCGGCCGACCTCTTCCGCCTGCTCGAGCGGCTCGACGCCGGCTACGACCTGGTCTCGGCCTGGCGCCTCAAGCGCAACGACCCCCTCTCGAAGACCCTGCCCTCGCGCGTCTTCAACGCCGTGGTCTCGCGCCTCACCGGCGTGCAGCTCCACGACTTCAACTGCGGCTTCAAGGCCTACGGCGGCGAGGTTACCCGCGACCTGCGGCTCTACGGCGACCTGCACCGCTTCATACCGGTGCTGGCCCACCAGCAGGGCTTCCGCGTGACCGAGGTCGCGGTCAATCACCAGCCGCGCCGCTTCGGCAAGAGCAAGTTCGGCGCGCGGCGCCTCGGCCGGGGCTACCTCGACTTCATCCAGGTGCTCTTCCTGACAAGCTACCTGCGCCGGCCTCTGCGCCTCTTCGGCGCCCTCGGCACCATCTTCGTCCTGCTCGGCGGCCTGATCTGCGCCTACCTGACCGTGATCTGGCTCCAGGGCCAGCGCCCGATCGGCGACCGGCCCCTGCTCACCCTCGGCGTCCTGCTGCTGATCACCGGGCTCCAGTTCGTCTCGACCGGCCTCGTGGGCGAGATGCTGCGCCACGGCAGCTACCAGCCCGGCGACGAGTACGCGATCAGGCGCGTCGTCGAGGCGCCCCCCGCCGGCCCGCACGAGTAGCGCCGCCCACGCCCCTGGAAAGGGCCCATGGTCCTCACGCGCCCCTCCCACCAGCGCTCCCGCCTCTACGCCCTCGCCGCCGCCGGGCTCATGATCCTCTGCGGGCTGCGCATCGTCGCGGTGATCAGCTACGCCGCCGACCTGCTGCCCCTCGCGGGCGACGCCCGCGCCTACCTCGCCGCCGCCCGCGCCGTCCTCGCCGGCGCGTCGCCCGTCGGCCCCGGCGGCGCCCAGTTCCTGCCCGAGGCCGGGGCCGGGGTCCCGCTCTACCTCTACCCCCCGCTCCTCGCGATCGTGCTGGTCCCCCTGGCGCTCGTGCCGTACCCGGCGTCGCTGTACCTCTGGCTCGCCCTGGTCGCGGCGGCGACGCTCCTGCTCATCCCCGCCCTGCGCCCCCTGGTCGGCTGGCGCGTCGCCGCCGTCGGCGTGCTCTTCTTCCTGCCCACGTGGGAGTCGCTCTGGCTCGCGTCAATCAACGCGCTGATCGCGCTCCTCCTCGCCGTCGCCCTCAGCGCGGCCGACCGCGGCAGGGAGCGCGCCCTCGGCGTCGCCCTCGCCCTCGGCACCCTCCTGAAGATCACCCCGGTGCTCGGCGCGCCCGTGCTCCTCGCCCACGGCCGCTGGCGCGGCCTCGCGGCCATGGCCCTGACCATGGGCGGCGCCGTCCTGCTCTCGCTGCCGTTCGTCGGCCTCGCGGACTGGCTCGGCGGCTCGCTCTACGCCCTCAGGAGCACCGAGACCAACCCGTACCTGCTCTCGTGGACGGCGCTCCTGCGCGGCCAGGGCGGCCCCCTGAGCGTCGTCGGCCCCCCGGCTCTCACCTTCGGCATGCTGGCGCTCACGCTCCTGCGCCTCCGGGCGGTGTCGCTCCCCCTCGGCCTCGCGGCGATGATGCTCCTCCCCCTGCTCGTCGCGGGCATCATCTGGCACTACACCGCCCTGCTCGCGCTGCCGGCCCTGGCCGTGCTGTGGCGGCACAGCGCCCGCGCCCGGCTGATCGCCCTGACGACGTGGGCCGGCATCACCCTGATCGGCGGCGCGCTGATGCCCCTCACCCTGACCCTCTGCTGGTGCGCCTGCTGCTGGCCTCAGCTCCTCGGGCCCGAGGAGGCGCCCCAGGGCGCCACGGCGTAGCCGCCCGCCCGCCCGCCCGGCGCCAGCAGCGCCGCCAGCAGCGCCGCCAGCAGCAGGTAGACGGCCGCGTAGCCCAGGGCGCCCGGCAGGAGCGAGGCGAGCAGCAGCAGCAGCGAGGCCAGGGCGGGGACGAGGGGCGCCGCGGCCGCCCGCCGCCCGCCGGCCTCGCGCCAGCCGACGGCCAGGGCGAGCACGGCGATCAGGGCCAGGCTCAGGTCGTGGAAGTGCAGGTGCGGCGAGACCACCAGGGCCACCAGCACGGCCACCCCGAGCTCGGCGTCGCCGATGCGGTCGCGCCTGGCCCACCAGAGCCAGCAGACGGCGCCGACGCCCGCGAGGAAGGCGCCCCACTTCACCGCGTCCAGCAGCCCCCGGTCAATCGCGGGAGCCGCCCGGACCACCAGGCCGACCACGTTGTACATCGCCTCCTGGTTGAGCCCGTAGCCCGTGCCCGCGTTGCTCAGGGCGATCAGGGCCAGGTAGTCGCGCACCCCGCCGGCGCCGACCATGGCCATGCTGAGCAGGCCGAGCCCGCCGGCCACGATGCGCAGC
>DAOLDO010000365.1:0-6588 GCA_035327325.1 Chloroflexaceae bacterium
GCCCCACCACGCCCAATCTCTTCCCCCCCCCCACCCGGGCCGGCGTCCCGCCCCCTCTCGTCGCCGCGCCCGACCCCGCCGTCACCGTGGCCCGCCGCTGCGCCATGATCCCGCTCGAGGTGGTGACGCGCCGCCTGGCCGCCGGCTCCTACCTACGCCGCCACCCCGACATGGCCCCTGGCACCCGCTTCGACCCGCCCCTGGTCGAGCTCTTCCTCAAGGACGACGCCGCCCACGACCCGCTGATCGCCCCCCAAGAGGTCGTCGCCAGGGGCGTCGCCAGCCAGGCCGAGGTCGAGCAGATGGCCGCCCTGGCCCTGCGCGTGTTCGCCGCCCTCGAGGCGGCCTGGGCGCAGCTTGACGTCACCCTGGTGGACCTGAAGATCGAGCTCGGGCGCGCGCCCGGTGGCGAGTTGCTCGTCGCCGATGTGATCGACAACGACTCGTGGCGCATCTGGCCCGGCGGCGACCAGGCCCGCATGCTCGACAAGCAGGTCTACCGCAACGCCGCCGAGGTTGACGAGGCCCTCCTCGCCGACGTGCGGGCGCGCTACGCGCAGGTGGCCGACATGACGGACAGGTTCTAAGCCACAGCAGCGGGTCGCGATGGAAGGGCGCCCCAACGTGGGCGCCTACGCTGGGGCGCCCCAACACCACGACAGCTGTGGATCTGCCGGGCGGGCGCAGCGCGTCGCTACTTCCACCGCGTCAGGATCGTCTCGCGGGCGAAGAGGCGCGCCGCCAGCCAGACGGTCAGCGCGGCCAGGGCGGCCAGGGCGGCGGCGAAGGCCAGGACGAAGCCAAGGTTGAGCACGACCAGCCCCACGAGCTGCCCGAAGAACAGCGCCATGAACGGCACGACCAGCACCCCGGAGAGGTTCTGGGCCGTGCGCGGGTCGTTCACGCGCGCCGAGATCAGCACCGAGGCCGCCACGGCGATCAGGGCGAGCAGGGGCGAGCAGACGGCCAGCATCAGCGCCCAGGCCGGCGTGATGATCAGCCCCGCCACCTCGGGCGTGAGGCTCGCCAGCCCGATGCCCGCCGCGAAGATCGCCGCGCAGGCCCAGGTCATCAGCAGCGGCGGGATGACCGCGCCCAGGCTCTTGGCCAGCAGCAGCTCCCAGTCGCGCACCGGCGTGGCCAGCAGCGGCTCGAGGGTGCGCCGGCTCTTCTCGCCGACGATGCTGTAGGCGGCCAGGAGGCTCGGCAGGAACATCGGGAGCAGCAGCAGCAGCAGGCTGAACTGCCGGCCCATGATCACCTGGCCCAGCTGGTCCATGGGCAGCCCCGCTAGGGCCGGGTCGGCCGTGGCCGCGCCCAGCATCGCCGTGTCGTCGTCGGGGGCCAGGCCCAGGGCGAAGGTGGCGCCCAGGCCGATCGCCGTGATCAGCGCGGGGAAGAGCAGCAGCGTGGCGAGCAGGCTGCGCTCCCGGCGCAGCTCCCACCACTCTTTCTGCAGGATGACGGTGATCGCATTCATGGTGTTGCTGTCGTCTCCGGCTGCACCAGCTGGAGGTAGACCTCCTCGAGGCTGGCGGCGAGGGGCTCGACGTACCGGACGGGGGCGCCGGCGGCCACGAGGGCCCTGACCAGGGCGGGGTTCTCGGCGTCGGGGTCGGCCAGGCCGACGGCCAGGGCCCCGTCGCGCAGCTCGACGCCGCGGGCGAAGGGCAGGGCGGCCACGGCCTCGCGCCAGGGGGCCGGGTCGCCCGCGAGGCGCACCAGGGTGCCGCGCCCGAAGAGCGAGGCCCGCAGGTTGGCCGGCGTGTCCTGCCGCAGCAGCCGCGTGCGGAAGATCCCGATCCGGTCGCAGAGCTCGTCGGCCTCGGTCAGGTTGTGGGTGGTCAGGAAGATCGTGCGGCCCTCGGCCCGCAGCTCCTTGACGAAGTCGCGCACCGTGCGGGCCGCGGCGGGGTCGAGGCCGCTGGTGGGCTCGTCGAGGAAGATTACCTCGGGGTCGTGGAGCAGGGCCCTTGCAATGGCGAGCTTCTGGCGCATGCCCTTCGAGAAGCCGCCCACAGGCTCCTCGTGGCGGCCCCACAGGCCGAGCAGGCGCAGGTAGCGCTCGGCCTGGGCGCGGGCCTGGGGGGCCGAGAGTCCGTAGAGCCTGGCGAAGAAGGTCAGGTTCTGCAGCGCGTTCAGGCTGTCGTAGAGGCCGGGCGTCTCGGTGAGGATGCCCACGGCGCGCCTGACCCGGGCGCTGGCGGTGCGCAGGGCGTGGCCGGCCACCGTGGCCTCGCCGGCGCTCGGGGCGATCAGGGCGCAGAGCATACGCACGGTGGTGGTCTTGCCCGCGCCGTTGGGGCCGAGGAAGCCGAAGACCGCGCCCGCCGGCAGGCTGAGGGTCAGGCTGTCCACGGCGAGCAGGTCGCCGAAGCGACGGGTGAGCCCGCTGGTCTCGATGGCGTTCATAGGGCCTATGGTGCCACAGCGGGGCCGCCCGGGCAAGTGGCCGCCGGCGGGCCGCGGGTCATCCTTTTGATGGGCGGCGACGGGGGCCTGGGGCTGAGCGGGTATAATAGGCGGACTGACCGCCGGCCAACCGACCAGGAGGAACCATGTCGAAGGTCGATCTCGCCAGCCTGGTGCGCAACATCCCCGACTTCCCGCTGCCCGGCATCCAGTTCAAAGACATCACCACCCTGATCGGCAACGGCCCGGCCTTCAGCCAGGTGATCGACCTGCTGGCCGAGCGCTACAGCGCCGTGAGCGTTGACGCGGTCGTCGGCGTCGAGTCCCGGGGCTTCATCTTCAGCGCGCCCCTGGCTCTGCGCCTGGGCGTGGGGCTGGTGCCCGTGCGCAAGCCCGGCAAGCTGCCCGCCGAGACCTTCCAGATCGAATACGAGCTGGAGTACGGCAGCAACAGGCTCGAGATCCACCGCGACGCCTTCGCCCCCGGGGCCCGCGTGGTCGTGGTGGACGACCTGCTCGCCACCGGCGGCACGATCAGCGCCGCCAGCCAGCTGATCGAGCGCGCCGGGGCCAGCGTGATCGAGTTCGCCTTCGTGATCGAGCTGGCCTTCCTCGGCGGCCGCGAGCGCCTCGCCCCGCACCCGGTGTACAGCCTGATCCAGTACTGAAAGCGCGGGGGAACCTGGTTCCCCCGCGCCCCCGCTCCCGCGGTCGAGGTGAGGCGCACCGCGGTGCGACACATTGCCCCGGCTTGACACTTATGCTATACTAGCGCCAGATACCCGTCCGCAAGTGCTAAGAACCTCTTCAGGTTGTGCCGGCGTCTCGCCTGGCGAACGGCCATCACTCCCCAAACACCGACTCCCTAGTCAGTCTGTACTGACGCGAAACACCAGCCCCCGGTGCCTCGCGCGAGTGACGTCCGCCCACGGCAGCTCATCGGCAGAACTGCCGCCGCGCACCCGGGGGTGGCCTCTCCCTGCCAGCCGCCGGAGGGCCGCGCCCTCCGCCGCGGCGCCTCTTCGGTCGGTCGCCCCGGGCGGCGACGGCCCCGCTGTGCTGTGACCCTCGAACGCCCCACCACATTTGCATCTGAATTCACCCCTAAGGAGAGCACCGTTGTGAACGTCGGCGAACTAGAGTCGAAGACGCTTAGCGATCTGCGCGAGATGGCCCGCAAGCTAGATATTACCGGTTACAGCGGGCTCAAGAAGCAGGATCTGATCTTCAAGCTGCTCCAGGCCCAGTCCGAGGAGCAGGGCAACACCTTCAGCGACGGCATCCTCGACATCGTCTCCGACGGCTTCGGCTTCCTGCGCGGCGAGCGCATGCTCCCCGGCGCCGACGACGTCTACGTCTCCCAGTCGCAGATCCGGCGCTTCGCCCTGCGCACCGGCGACCGCATCTGGGGCCAGATCCGCCCCCCGAAGGAGAGCGAGCGCTTCTACTCGCTGCTGCGCGTCGAGCTGATCAACGGGGTTGACCCCGAGACGGCCCGCAAGCGGCCCTCGTTCGACCAGCTCACCCCGATCTTCCCCAACGAGCAGATCAAGCTCGAGACCGAGCCCAACCTGCTGCACACGCGTCTGGTTGACCTGATCGCCCCGATCGGGCGCGGCCAGCGCGGCCTGATCGTCTCGCCCCCCAAGGCCGGCAAGACGATGCTGCTCAAGGCGATCGCCAACGGGATCTCGTCCAACCACCCCGACTGCCACCTCATGGTGCTGCTGATCGGCGAGCGTCCCGAGGAGGTCACCGACATGAAGCGCTCGGTCAAGGGCGACGTGATCGCGTCAACCTTCGACGAGCCCGTCGAGGACCACACCAAGGTCTCCGAGATGACCCTCGAGCGGGCCAAGCGTCTGGTCGAGGGCGGCCAGGACGTGGTGATCCTGATGGACTCGATCACCCGCCTCGCCAGGGCCTACAACCTCGACATGCCCCCCAGCGGCCGCACCCTCTCCGGCGGCATTGACCCCGTCGCCCTCTACCCGCCCAAACGCTTTTTCGGCGCCGCCCGCAACATCGAGGGCGGCGGCTCGCTCACGATCATCGCCACCTGCCTGGTGGATACCGGCAGCCGCATGGACGACGTGATCTACGAGGAGTTCAAGGGCACCGGCAACATGGAGCTGCACCTTGACCGCAAGCTGGCCGAGAAGCGTATCTTCCCCGCCCTCGACATCCAGCGCTCCAGCACCCGCCGCGAGGAGCTGCTGCTCGCCCCCGAGGCCCTGCGCCAGGTCTGGACGTTGCGCCGCATGGTCAGCATGCTCGGCGACGGCGAGGGCACCGAGCTGATGCTCACCCGCATGGCGAAGACCAAGACCAACGTAGACTTCCTCGCCACCCTCAGCAAGGGCAGCTAGGCCAGCCGGCGGCGCCCGCTCCCTTGAAACCTCTCGCCCCCAGCCAGCGTATCACTTCCGAGCGGGTCTTGCGCCACCCCGGCCGGGTGTGGCCTACCAGGGAGAGCCCACGTTATGCGATGCACCACCTGTGACGCCGAGATCGCGCCCGGCGCTCGCTTCTGCACTAGCTGCGGCACGCCCGTCAGCGCCCCCCAAGCGGCGACCGCCCCCGGGGCCGCCGCGCAGACCATGGCTGACGTCTACGATAACCGCCCCGGCGAGCGCATGGATGTGCCCGACCCCACCGTCGTCGGCGCCGGCCAGGGCCAGAGCGGCCTGCGCTACAAGATCCTCGGCACCACTATGCAGGCCGTCGTGCTCGAGGTGCCCCAGGGACAGGCGGTCTTCTCCGAGCGCGGCGGCATGAGTTGGATGAGCGGCAACATCACCATGCAGACCAACATGGAGGGCGGCTTCGGCGGCGCCTTCAAGCGCATGCTCTCCGGCGAGTCGATCTTCATGGTCACCTTTACCCCCACCAGCGGCACGGGTGTGGTGGGCTTCTCGGCCGAGCTGCCCGGGAAGATCCTGCCCCTCAACCTGGGCCAGGGCCAGCAGATGATCTGCCAGAAGGACGCCTTCATGTGCGCCGAGCGCTCGGTGTCCCTCGATATCCACTTCCGGCGCAAGCTTGGCGCGGGCTTCTTCGGCGGCGAGGGCTTCATCATGCAGCGCCTGTCCGGCCCCGGCCTGGCCTTCGTCGAGCTGGACGGCGAGATCGTCGAGTACACCCTCGAGCCAGGCCAGGTGCTCAAGGTGGACACCGGCCACGTGGCGATGTACGAGCCCTCGGTCGGCTTCGACATCGAGATGGTGCGCGGCTTCAAGAATGTGCTCTTCGGCGGCGAGGGGCTGTTCCTGACCACCCTGCGCGGCCCCGGGCGCGTCTGGCTCCAGACCATGCCCGCCATGAACCTGGCCCGCAAGCTCGGCCAGTACATGCCCTCCTCGGGCGGCGGCGGCGGCAGCAGCGGCGGCGGCATCAACCTGGGGAACCTGTTCAACGAGTAGCCGGCGCCCCGTGCCGCGCAGACTCAGAGGGGCCAGGGAGAACCCTGGCCCCTACGCGTCTTGTGCCCCCACGTTGACCTCACACGAGGTTGATCAGCTCGTTGGCTGTGCGGCGCATATCGAGGAAGACCAGGCCGAGCTTGGCGCGGCTCTGGGCGAGGGCCGTGAGCACGGCCTCCTCGCCGATGGCCATGAGGATAACGTACCCGTCTTCGCCGCGGACGAAGACCTGGTCGAGCTGGCCGCGGCGCAGCTCGTTGGCGATCCGCTCGCCGAGGGACAGCATGGCGGCGCTCATGGCCGAGACCCTGTCCTCCTCGACGTCAGCGGGCAGCGCCGAAGCCATGATGAGGCCATCAACACTCACGACAGCCGACGCCTCGATGTCGGGCGTGTTCATGGACAGGGCTTTCAGATGCCGCACCATCTCTTCGGTTCTGCTTGCCATTCATATCCTCCTTGGGCCGTCAGCCAGTTGTGGGGCAGAGGCAAGAGCGCGCCGGCCTACACCAGCGGAGAGCACGGGCCGCGCTTGACGGCCGTACGGGCCTATTCTACTACATCTTGGGGTGCCGGGCAACTAGTTTACTTGGTGCTAATGGGGTGTACGCGGCCAGGGCCGCCCCGAAGTGTAATGACTAGGCGCTGTCGTAATTATAGCACCTCGCCATTACCGGAGCGGGTCCACCGCGGGGCTACGGCCCCTCGAGGCGGGCCCGCACCCCCACCCCCCCCAGAGGGCCCGGCGCCCCGC
>DAOLDO010000366.1:0-4983 GCA_035327325.1 Chloroflexaceae bacterium
CGCCCGCCCCGCGCCGTCGCCCCGCCGCCAGCCACGATCCGGGACGTTCTGGCGCCCTTCCCCGCCGTGGTGATCGGGGCCTCGACCGGCGGGCCGCGAGCGGTGCGGCAGGTGCTGGCCGGGCTGCCGCGCGACTTCGCCGCGGCAATCCTCGTGGTGCAGCACATCGCCCAGGGCTTCAGCCAGGGCATGGCCGAGTGGCTGGCCGAGAGCGTCAGCCTCCCCGTGTCCCTGGCCTACGAGGGCGTCCCCCTCAGCCCCGGGCATGTGCTCCTCGCCCCCGACTGCTTCGACCTGCTGGTGCGGCCCGACGGCGCCGTCCACCTGAGCAGCCTGCCCCTCCTCCTGCAGCGCCCCGCGATTGACATCGCCATGCAGTCGGTGGCCGAGGTCTTCGGGGCGGCCACCGTGGGCGTGCTGCTGACCGGCATGGGTCGCGACGGGGCCGTCGGCATGCAGGCGATCCGGCGGGCCGGCGGGCTGACGATCGCGCAGGAGGAGGCCAGCTGCACGATCTTCGGCATGCCGCGGGCCGCGATCGAGCTCGGGGCCGCCGAGCTGGTGCTGCCGCCGGCGCGCATCGCCGAGATGTTGCGCGAGCGCATGGGGGTGCGGGCGTGAGCCGCGCGGCGCCGGAGCAGCCCCTCGCGCCCCAGCAGATGCTGGCCCTGCGCGACCTGCTGGCCGCCTACTGCGGCGTCTACCTCGACGACACGCGTTCGGGGGCCCTCGAGGCCGCCGCGCAGCTGCGGGCCCGCGCCCGCGGCCTGTCGCCCGCGGCCTACGCCGTCGCCCTCGTCCGCGACCGGGCCGAGCTCCAGCGCCTGTCCGAGCTGCTGCTCAACCACGAGACCCAGTTCTTCCGCAACAGGCCCCATATGCAGGCCCTGCGCGAGGTGGTGCTCCCCGAGCTGCACCGGCGCCTGCCGCCCGGCGCGCCGCTGCGCCTCTGGAGCGCGGGGTGCGCCACGGGCGAGGAGCCCTACTCGCTCGCCATCGCCGCCCTCGAGGCCCTGGGCGAGCGCCCCGGCCGCCCGGTCGAGGTCTGGGCGACCGACCTGAGCGCGGCGGCCCTGGAGAAGGCCCGCGCCGCCGTCTACAAGGGGCGCAGCCTGGCCAACCTCACGCCAGGCCAGCGAGCGCGCTACTTCGCGCCCCGCGACGACGGGCTGGCCGTCGGCGGTCCGGTGCGGGCCCTCGTGCGCTTCGAGCAGCTCAACCTGCTCGAGCCCTTCCCCCAGGCCGCCAGCGGCGTGCATGTCATCTTCTGCCAGAACGTGACGATCTACTTTCAGGTGAGCACCTGCCGGGCCCTGATGGAGCGCTTCTACCATGCTCTCGCGCCCGGCGGCTCGCTCTTCCTCGGCTTCTCCGAGACCCTCTGGAACATCTTCGACCGCTTCCGCTGGCGCGAGGTGGCGGGGTCCTTCGTTTACTATAAGGATTCGCAGCCGGCCGGCGCGCCCTCGCCGACCGCGGCGCGGGGCAGGCCGGGGGCTACGGCGTCCCTGGCGCAGCCGGGGTTGCTCCCGCGGCCCACCCGCCCCCTGGCGCGGCCCGACCCGGAGCCCCGGAGCGAGGCGACGGCGGAGCTGGTAGCCCGGGGGCGGGCCCTGCTCGACGCCGGGCAGGCCGATGGGGCCCTCGACCTGTTCGCCGGGGCGCCCCTGGCCGGCGCCCACGCCCCGCGCATCCTGGCCCTCTCGGCGCGGGCCCACGCCGATAGGGGCGAGCTCGACCTGGCGGCGGCCGAGGCCCGGCGCGCCCTCGAGCTGAACCCACTGACCACGGAGGCCCATCTGCTGATCGGGCTGATCTACGCGCGCCAGGGCCGCCACGCGGCGGCCGTGACCCAGCTCGAGCGGGCCCGCTACCTTGACGGCGCCTCGCCGCTGATCAGCTTCCACCTGGCCGAGGGCTACAGGCAGGCCGGCAGGGCCGAGGACGCCCTGCGCGAGTACCGCAATACGCTCGGCAAGCTGGCCGCCGTGCCGCCGGACGAGCTGCTCGAGGGGGTGGCGGCGGGCTGGCTCGGCGAGACCTGTCGGCGCTACGTAGCAAACCTTGAGGCAAGAGGGCAAGCGCAAAGGGGGTAAGACCCCCTTTACTATCTTTGGTCGTATGATGAGACGCACCAGCAGCCAGCGTCCGATCCCGCTCAGGCCCACCCTGATCAGCCACAGGGCCGGCGCTACGCTGGGCAGGCCGCGCCGGCGCGTGCGCCAGCCCTCCCCGGCCCTTTCCTCGGAGCAGCAGCGCCGGGCCGCCGAGCTCGAGCAGGAGCTTCAGCTGGCCCGCGATATCCAGCAGGGCCTGCTGCTCGAGGCCGCGCCGCGGCTGCCGGGGTGGGAGCTGGCGGCGGTCTCGCTGCCCGCCCGCGACCTGGGGGGCGACCTCTACGACTTCCTGAGCCTTGGCGGCGGCGCCCAGGGGATCATGATCGGCGACGTGAGCGGCAAGGGACTGTCGGCGGCGCTGCGCATGGCCGTGGCCCGCACGGTCTTCCGCCACGAGGCCCGCCGCGGCGACGATCCGGGCCCGACCCTGGCCGGGGTCAACCGGGGCGTGCTGAGCGAGATCCCCCAGGGCATGGTCACCATGCTCTACCTGCGGCTTGATCCGGCGCGGGGGCTGCTGCGCATCGCCAACGCGGGCCACACCTTCCCGCTCTTCGTCAACGGGAGCGTGAGCGAGCTTGAGCTGTCGGGGCTGCCGTTGGGGGTGGACGCCGACAGCGCCTACACGGAGGCCAGCGCCGAGGTGGGGCCGGGCGACACGGTGATCCTCTACACCGACGGAGTGCTTGAGGCGGAGAACAGGCGCGGCGAGATCTTCAGCTACGAGCGGCTGCACGCCCTGGTGGCGGCCAACGCCCGGCTGCGACCGCGGGCCATGGTGGCCCTGCTGCTCCAGTCCCTGCGGGGCTGGAGCGGCGGCGGCCAGAGCGACGACGTGACGATCGTGGTGCTGCGGCGGCGCCTGGCGAGCCTTGACGCCGAGCTGCGGGGGGTGGCCGACGAGGTGCTGGGGCCCGAGCGGGCGGCCGCGTTCTGGGACGAGGCGCCGTCCGGCGGGGCCGCGGCCGCGGCCTGGATCGCCGCCCTGCCCGAGCTGCTCAGGCTGGCCCAGGCCCGCTTCGGGCGCGGCCTGGGGCGCGAGCTGCACCAGCAGCTGAGGCTGACGATCGAGGACTACCGCTGAGGCGTCGGGGCGCCCGGCGCGGCGTGTACATGGCCGAAACGGCGTGGTATAGTAGTAGGCCCGGCAGCGGACGGCGGCGCCAGCGAGGCGAAGACGGAGCGATCTATGTCGGCGAATGACCAGCTGCACTTTATGCCGCTCGACCTCGACACCTTCACGGGCAGCGAGCGGTTTATGGCCGGCACGCGCCTGGGCGCGGCCTTCAGCCAGGGCATGCGCTCGTACCTGCGGGCCGCCTACACCGAGGCGATCGAGCACTTCAAGGCCGCCCTGATCGCCGCCTACGTGGACGGCGAGGAGCAGGCCCAGATCTTCGAGCGCGAGCGGGCAATCATCTACCTCTACATCGGCAACGCCCTGGCCTTCCAGGACGACTGGGAGGGCGCGCTGCGCGAGTATCTGGAGGCCGTGCAGACCGACACCCAGCTGGCCGAGGCCCACTACAACCTGGGCGTCTCGTTCGCCGCCATGGGCCAGATTGAGCGAGCCATCGCCGCCTTCAAAGAGACCCTGGAGCACAACCCGAGCCTCTACGAGGCCCACTTCGCCCTCGGCCGCTGCTACCAGCGGGTGGACGACGCGGGCCGGGCCTACATCCACTACAACAGCGCCTGCAACGCTCGCCCCCAGGCCGCCGAACCGCGCTACTACATGGGCCTGATGCACCAGAGCCACGGCGCCCACGAGCTGGCCCAGCGCTGCTTCGCCGAGGCCCTGCGCGTCGAGCCGACCTTTGTCTCCCCCGACCCCGGCCCAGACAACGCCCTGGTCACCCGCTCGGAGGAGGAGGTGGCTCAGTGGTACTACAGGCTCAGCCAGGCCCTCAAGCAGCAGCGCTACGAGGAGGAGGCCGAGCGCATCTACCGGGCGCTGCTGCAGTGGCGCCCCCAGGAGCACCAGGCCCACTTCCTGCTCGGCAATCTGCTGGCCCGCCAGCGCCGCTTCGACGAGGCCCTGGCCGAGTACGAGCTGGTGCCCCCCCAGCACCGCTCGTTCGTGGACGCCCGCCTGCGCATGAGCGCGGCCCTGCGGCTCCAGAAGCAGACCAAGCGGGCCTACGACGTGCTCTTCGAGTGCGCCCGCCTGCACCCCGGCAACGGCCAGCTCTTCCTGCACATGGGCAAGCTGCTCTACGACATGGGCCTGAACGTCCAGGCGGCGCGGGCCTTCGAGCGGGCGGTGCAGCTGCTACCCCAGGACCCGCAGGCCAACTACATGCTCGGCTTCATGTACAGCGTGCTCGGCCGCGAGGGCTGGGCCCTGGCGGCCTGGCGCAAGGCGGTCGAGCTGGCGCCCCACGCCCACTCGCTGCGCTACGACCTGGGCTACATGTACGCGCGCCGCGGCCGCTACGACCTGGCGGCCCGCGAGTTCCAGCACGTGCTCGAGCAGTCGCCCGACGACGTCGAGACGAACTTCATGCTCGGCCTCTGCCACAAGGAGCTGGTCGAGCCGGCGCGGGCCATCCCGCTCTTCGAGAAGGTGCTGCGCCGCAACCCCCGCCACGCCCAGGCCCTCTACTACCTGGGCGCCTGCTACCTCCAGATCGGCAACACCAGCCTGGGCAAAGCCTACCTGCGCCGCTACGACCACCTGTCGCGGCAGGCGGGCGCCGCGCCAGTGGTCGCCCCGCCGGCCCAGCGCCGCCTGAGCATGGCCAATATGCCGTAGCGGAGCGTCCGAACTCTGTTGAAGGGTTGCCGCTCCCGGGCCGGGCGACCACGTTGGGTCGCCCGTACCCGCGCTCAATGGGCGTATGGGCGGCCCGGCGTGGTCGCCCGT
>DAOLDO010000366.1:5083-6588 GCA_035327325.1 Chloroflexaceae bacterium
GTGGTCGCCCGTACCCGCGCTCGATGGGCGTATGGGCGGCCCGGCGTGGTCGCCCCGCCGCCCGGGCCGTCCGTCCGGCGGCGCCTGCTCGCCCGCCGGGCCACGTTACGGCGCCGTCATAGGGCCGGGCTACAATGGCCCTGGAGACGCGACGGGCGTGAGCGAGAAGGGATTGATATGGAGCGAGTCGTGCTCAGCATCCCCTCGAACCCGATCTTCGAGCGGGTTGTGCGCGCGAGTGCCGCCGAGGTCGGGAGCGCCTGCGGCTTCTCGGAGGAGCGTGTCGAGGACCTGAAGCTGGCGATCAGCGAGGCGGTCAACAACGCGATTGACCACGGCAACCGGCGCGAGGCCGGCAAGCTGGTGGCGGTGGTCTTCGAGCTCGACGGCGAGAAGCTCGAGATCCGCATCAGCGACGAGGGCGCGGGCGGCGAGCGCCTCGACCTGTCGCGCCGGGCGGTTGACGAGGCCAGCCTGGAGGCCGGGCGGCTGCGCGGGTTCGGCATGTACCTGATCAGCGAGCTGGTGGACGATCTGGAGGTGAGCTCCTCCCAGCGGGGCACGGTGCTCACCCTGAGGCTCTATCGGAGGGAGGGGCCGTGAGCGACATTATCAGGCGCGAGGAGTTCGGCGAGGTCGCCATCCTGCATATCACGACCACGAGCGTTGACGCGATCTCGGCCGCCGCCATCGCCGCCGAGTGTCAGGCCATGTGCCCGATCACGGTGCTGGACTTCAGCGAGGTCGCGTTCATCAACTCGGCCGGCATCTCGGCCCTGCTGAAGTTCGTGGTCGCGGCCCGCAAGGCCGGCTACAAGCTGTTCGCGATGCACGTGAGCCCGCACCACCAGAAGATCTTCAAGATGGTCGAGATGTCGCGCTTCATGCCCGCGATCGAGGAGCGCGACCTGGCCGAGTACCGGGCGGCGTAGAGCCCGAGGGCCCGCCCTCGGATATGGTATAGTAGAGGCGCCGTCAATGGCGGCGCCCCTTTTTTTGGGGCGTTCTATGTGATAACTACGCCCCGGCGCCGTTTGTGTCTGTGAGCGTCGAGTTTAAGCGAGGCACATGTGTCCCACACGGTGATGGTTGTGGAGGACGACCCGGCCACCCTCCGGCTCTACAGGTTCCTGCTGTCGAGCAGCGGCTACACCGTGGTCGAGGCCGAGGACGGCGTCGCCGCCCTCGAGCGGCTGGCCACTCAGCCCTGCGACGTGATCATCACCGACATGAACATGCCGCGCATGGGCGGGATCGACCTGGTCCGCACGCTGCGCCAGAACAACTCCGATGTCTATGTAATTATGGTCACCGCCTTCGGCACCCCGGACACAGAGAAGCACGCCTTCCGAGCCGGAGTGAATGAGTACCTCACCAAGCCCTTCGAATTCGAGGAGCTCGAGCGCCGCGTCCAGAGCTTCTTCGAGCGCCGGCAGCGCACCTAGCCGGTCGGCGCCGCCCCCCCCCCCCCCCCCCCCGGCCCCCCCCCCGCCCCCCCCCCCCCC
>DAOLDO010000367.1:0-6585 GCA_035327325.1 Chloroflexaceae bacterium
CCCCCCGCGGGGGGGCGGGGGGGGCGGGCGGGGGGCTGCCGGCCGCCCCCGCCCCCTTCCGCCCCCGCGCAGGGGGGGGGGCCCGGGGGGGGGGGCCCCCCACCCCGGGGCGGCCCCCCCCCGCCGATCGGCGGGACTGGGAACGGACGCTGGAGGCCAGGATCGCGCAGCAGGAGAGTCTCGCGCAGGCCCTCCTCGACGCGCTGGGCGCCGCCGAGGAGGCGACCCTGCCGGGGCTGCGCGCCGACCTGATCGCCGCGCTCAGCGGCCCGGACAAGCCCCCGGACATCGCCGGCGCAGAGCTGGGCGAGCGGCTGCTGATTGACATGGCAAACAGCGGCTGCCAGCTGACTACGCGCGCGAGCCAGGCCATTGTGACCGTGCAGCAGCTGCTCTGGTCGTTGCGCGCGGGCCGGCTCAAGGACCCCTGGCCCACACTGTCCCTCGACGCCGAGCAGTTCGACGCGGAGTGGGCGTGGCTTGGCTCCTACGCCACCTGGCGCGCCGCGATGCTGGTGTTTCTCTACCCCGAGAATGTCCTGCTGCCGAGCTTGCGACCGCGCCAGACCCCGGCGTTTCGCCGGCTGGTGGCCCGCGTGAGCGCGGCAGGGCCAGTGCGGCCAGAGGAGGCGTGCGACCTCGCCAACGAGTACGCAGCCTACTTCGCCGATGTCTGCAATCTATCGCTGAAGGCGACGTGCAGCGCCGACTATGTTGCCCCCGGGGGCGCGGCGCGCTGCAGCCCCGCTGAGCGGGAGTCAGCCCCGCGTAAACGGAGCGGGCTGTTCCTGTTCGCGCAGAGCAAGCTGAGCGGGTCGGTGTATCTGTCAACGCTCGATCCCGGCCAGCAAGCTGCCCACGCCCAGTCATATTGGGAGCGGGTGCCGGGCCTGGAAGCGTTCCATAGCTCCGACATTATCGGGGCCGTGAGCTACGAGGTGTCTGAAAGCGAGTCGTATATCTATCTGTTCCTTCGGGTAGCCGAGGCCGCCCAGGGAAAGCTCAAGTATGAGCTGGCCTATCTTAAGTACGACTTGAACAAGGCGGTTGAGCCGTGGGACGACGAGATCACGCGGCTGGAGATCAAAACACGCCCCACCCCCGCCGGGGTGGCGCAGAGCGTCACGGCCAGTCAGCTTAGCCCCTGGGCGGCCGTCCTGTGTCAGAATCGCTCCAGGCACAAGCCGCCGCTGCTTTCGATCCAGCTCGACAGCGCGTCGCCGAAGGCCATCTACTGCAACACCCTGGACAGCGCGGGCAAGGGGCTCGCTCACGAGTACTGGCTGCAGTGGCCCGCCCTGCGCAGTCAGGTAGAGACGACTGGCGGCCGCTGGCGCTTTCGGGACGGTAAGTACTACCAGCTGGTGGGTCTTTGTGAGCACCAGGTGCAACGAGGGGGCGCCGCGCCCTTGACTGGACACATCCTGCTCTTTCAGCAGGCGTTCCCCTCCGAGGGCGCATGGCTCGCGGGATTCGAGCCTACGGTGACGAACCGCATCGCCGCCTTCTGTGACGTCGCGGCGCCGAAGGGCTACCAGGACGTGACGCAGGAGGACCCGGACGCGGCGCTCTACAGGCAGAACTTCGCCCTGGAGACGCTCGGGGCCTCGGACTACTCCTCGAAGTCCCATCGCTTCGCCGGCATGCGGGCCGGCCTGCCGCGCGGAGACGTGTGGGCGTTCGTGAAGGAGGAGCGCTCGAACGCCTACGAGTACGTGACCCTGGGCTTTACGATGCGCGAGCCCGCCGCCGGCGCGGCCCCCGGCGCGATCACCGATGGGCGGTTCTACCACGCGCTCAGCGCCGTCCCCGTGAACCCGTCCCATCTGCTGGGGACCGTCGCCGTTCACGGCGGCACGTTTGGCGGCGCGGAGATCCCGATCGCGGTCCACCGGGCTGATGCCGAGGGTGGCGCTCGGCCGCGCAATGGGCTCTTTCTTGTGCAGTGCGCCCAAAACCCCGCAACGGGGTATGTGCTCGGCGCGAGCATCTCCGCCACGCGCATCGCGCCCCACGTGCTCCAGGACGACCCTGTAGCCGAGGGGTGGGCCCGCCTCACTCCGCTGACGGACGACCAGCGGGGTACACGCAGGGCGTTTACCACCCTTGCGCTCTGGTACTCGTACGGCAACGACCTGCTCCATTACAACCAGTCGGCCTCGACGGTTGCCCGCGACTATGTCGAAGAGGCGTACTTTGCGCTGCCCCTGTTTATCGCCAGGACCCTCGCCAGACACCAGCTCTTTACCCACGCGCTCGACTGGTTTCGCAATGTGTACGACCATACCGCGCCGCAGAGCGGCGACAGGAAGATCTGGCGTGGGCTAACGCAGGAAGAGGGGTATGGCCACTCCTACATGCGCGAGGACCAGTGGCTGGCCGACCCGATTGACCCGCACCGCATCGTGCGAGCGCATACGAGGACGAAGTTCGTCGTCCTCTCGATCGTGCAGACGCTGCTCGCCTACGCCGACGCCGAGTACAGCCTGGACACCGCCGAGGCGCACGCGCGGGCGCGCAGCCTGTACGCGCAGGCCCGCGAGCTGTTGGACCTCCCCGAGCTCGGCCAGGGGCCGGACCAGTGTGCGCAGGAGCTCGGCGAGCTCGTCGTTCACCTGCGCGCGCTGCCGCAGATCGCCCCGGGCGACGTTGCGCGCCTGGCGGGTCGGCTGAATGGCGCCGCCCTGGGCCGGCTAGCCACGACCGTTCGCTCGATCCTGGCCGCGGACGAGGGGCAGGCGACAAAGGCCGAGCGGGTGCGGGCGCTGCTCCACGCGACCGGGCGCGACGCCGCCGACCCATGGACGCTCGCCCAGCAGCTGGACCGAAGCTACCTGGCCGACGTCAAGGCGCAGCGCGTGTTGCTCGCCGGCGCCGGCCTCGCCCTGACCGACCGTGCGCCCTCTGTGGCGCCGGGGAGCGGACCGCCTATGACCTGGCTGCCCTCTTCCTTCGCGTTCTGCGTCCCGCCCAACCCGGTCGTCGCCGCCCTGCGCTTCCACGCCGAGCTGAACCTCTACAAGCTGCGCACCTGCCGCAACATCGCGGGCATGGAGCGCGAGCTCGACCCGTACGGGGCCCCGACTGGCGCGACAAGCGGGCTGCCGGCCATCGGCGCGGGCGGCCGGCTGATCCTGCCGGGCGCCACGAGCATTCAGCCGACCCAGTACCGCTACGCGACGCTGGTGGAGCGGGCCAGGCAGCTCGCCGGCCTCGCCCAGCAGATGGAGGCGTCCATGCTCGCCGCCCTCGAGAAGGGCGACGCTGAGCGCTACCACCTGCTCAAGGCCCGCCAGGACGCCCGGCTGACCAGGGCGGGGGTGCGCCTGCAAGACCTGCGCGTTCAGGAGGCCGAGCGCGGCGTGGCGCTGGTCGAGCTGCAGCGCGAGCGGGCGAGCATCCAGTTCGAGCACTTCGACGGGCTGATCGGCGCGGGCCTGCTCGGCCAGGAGTGGTGGGCCGCC
The DNA here is from genome assembly GCA_035327325.1 of Chloroflexaceae bacterium. Classification (GTDB taxonomy): domain Bacteria; phylum Chloroflexota; class Chloroflexia; order Chloroflexales; family Chloroflexaceae; genus CAIWXH01. The sequence goes on from DAOLDO010000367.1 coordinate 3,465, forward strand.
GCGCTGCTCTGGACCAACGTCGCCCTGCAGTTCTCGGTCGGCGCTATCGCGACCGGCGGAGCGGTGGCGGCCGGCCTGGTCGCGGGGGGCGTTCTGGGCGCGAAGTCCGGGCCCGGGGCCCTCGTCACCGCGCTCGCGGGCGGGGGGTCGGCGGCCGCCCTGGCGATGAGCCTCTCGCAGACCGCCTACTCGTCAATCACCGGGGGCATCGCCACCACCTCCTCGGCCCTCTCGCTGTGGGCCGGCTTCGAGCGGCGCCGCCAGGAGTGGGAGCTCCAGCGCAGCCTGGCCGAGCAGGACGGGCGCATCGGCGATCAGCAGATCCTCCTGGCCAGGGATCGCGTGTGGATCACCGGCCAGGAGCGCGAGATCGCGCGCATCCAGGCCGACCACGCCGACGATGTGACCGAGTTCCTGAGCACAAAGTTCACCAGCGCCGAGCTGTACGACTGGATGAGCGGCGTCATGGAGGGCGTCTACCGCTACTTCCTGCGGCAGGCGACCGGCGTCGCCCGGCTGGCCGAGCACCAGCTCGCCTTCGAGCGCCAGGAGCTGCCGCCCGCCTTCATCCAGGCGGACTACTGGGACGCCCCGCGCGACGCCGCGGCGGCCCCCGACGGCGACGGCGGGCCCGACCGCCGCGGGCTCACAGGCTCGGCGCGGCTGCTCCAGGACCTCTACAGGCTCGACCAGCACGCCTTCGAGACCGACAGGCGCAAGCTGCAGCTCACCAGGACCATCTCCCTCGCCCGGCTCGACCCGTTCGCCTTCCAGCTCCTGCGCGAGCGCGGGGTCATGGTCTTCGCCACGCCCATGGAGCTGTTCGACCGCGACTTCCCCGGCCACTACCTGCGCCTGATCAGGCGCGTCCGCACCTCGGTGATCGCCCTGGTCCCGCCGGTGGAGGGCCTCAAGGCGACCCTGGCGACGACGGGCATCTCGCGGGTGGTCGTCGGCGGCGACCTGTTCCAGACCACGGTGGTGAACCGCGGCCCCGAGTCGGTGGCGCTCACGTCGCCGCAGAACGCGACGGGGCTCTTCGAGCTCGAGGCCCAGGGGCAGGGCGGCATGCTGCTGCCCTTCGAGGGTCTGGGCGTGGACACGACCTGGGAGCTCCGCATCCCCGCGCCGGCCAACGCCTTCGACTTCCGCACCATCGCCGACGTGCTGGTCACGATCGAGTATACCGCCCTCGACAGCCCGCTCTACCGCCGGCAGGTGATCGAGCGGCTCGACCGCCGCGTCAGCGCCGACCGGCCCTTCAGCTTCCGCCACCAGTTCGCCGACGCCTGGTACGACCTGCACAACCCCGACCTGACCGCGACGCCGCTGGAGGTCGCTTTCACCACCCGGCGCGAGGACTTCCCGCCCAACGTCGAGGCGCTCACGATCGAGCACGTGACGCTCTACGTCGCCCGCGGGCCGGGGGTGAGCGCCGAGGTCGCCATCAGGCACCTGCGCTTCGCGCCGCAGGGGGGCGAGGGCGAGGCCGGCGGTCCGGCGACGACCGCCGGCGGCGCCGCAAGCACGCGCCAGGGCAACGGCGGCACCTGGCTGGCCATGGTCGGCAAGCCGCCCGTCGGCGCGTGGACCCTGGCCCTCGAGGATACGCCGGAGGTCAGGGGGCTGCTCAAGAGCGGCCAGGTCGAGGACATCCTGCTCGTGATCACCTGCGGCGGCCAGACGGCCGAGTGGCCGGCGTAGTCGCCTGGCCGCACTACCTCGCAGATACGGACGAGCCCGTCTCGAGGCGGGCCGCTCAGACGCAGGATCTTGGCGTCTTTGCGGCTTTGCGTGAGCGTAACCGACAGGTCTTGCCCCTAGCCGGTCGCGGCGTGCTTCGCCACCAGCTTGCGGATCGTGGTGATGTTGCGCACCGTCATGGGCGGCAGCGGGAGCGACTTGCCCAGCAGCGTCCAGTTCACGAGCGAGTCCGAGGTCTTGCCGCGGCAGAGCCAGTAGATCTCGCGCCCGCGGATCCGGAACTCGTCCATGGCGGTGCCCGAGGCGAGGAGCGCGGCCTGGGCGGCGGCGGGCAGGGGGCCGGCCAGGAACATGACCGACAGCGTGTGCGGGCCGGGGCCCGCCGCGGCGTCCGGAAACGGCTCGTCGGCGGCGATGGCGCGCAGCTCCTCGAGGGTCCGCAGGAAGACCGGGACCCTGTAGCCGAGGGCCTGCCCCAGCTGCCGCTCGATCTGGCCCTCAAGGGCCGGCACGTCGCTGTGCCCGCTCGCGAAGAGCACATTGCCGCTGGCGATAAAGGTCGCGACCTCGGCGAAGCCGAGGGCCTCGAAGCTGGCGCGCAGCTCGGCCATCTTGACCCGGTGCCCGCCGACGTTGATCCCCCCCAGCAGCGCCACGTACCGCATCGCACGCCCCCCTGTTCGCTGGTCGCGTGACGCCAAGTATCGCACAGACGTGTCACCCTTTCAACCCCGGCCGGCGGATCCGGTATACTCGGCGCTATCACGCCGCCTGCCAGGGAGAAGACCATGACCAGCACCGAGGTTCGTTCGCTGACCCCCGCCGACCGGGAGGACTGGGAGCCCCTGTGGGCCGGCTACCAGAGCTTCTACCAGACCCAGATCCCCGCCGAGACCACGGGCGAGACCTGGCGCCGCTTCCACGACCCGCTGGTGCCGATGCACGCCCTCGGCGCATTCCACGAGGGCCGGCTCGTCGGGATCGTGCACTACCTGTTCCACCACTCGACCTGGACGGCGGGGCCGTACTGCTACCTGCAAGACCTGTTCACCGCGCCCGAGGCGCGGGGGCGGGGCGTCGGCCGCGCGCTGATCGAGGCGGTCGCCGCCGCCGCGCGGGCGGCCGGGGCCAGCAGGGTCTACTGGCTGACCCACGAGACCAACGCGCAGGCCATGGCCCTCTACGACCAGGTCGCCACGCGCTCGGGCTTTGTCCAGTACCGGCGCCTGCTCGGCTAGGGCCGCCCCTCGGCTGCGCCCGCGCGCCGGGGGCGGGCGCCCGCCAGCCTGTGGTATCATGCGGGCGCGCCATCGAGCCCTTGGCGGCGCGTCGCGCCAGGGCGCACCCTCGCGCGGCGCGGGCCGGCGCGGGAGCAGGCCGGCAGATGACTACGTGGGTTAGGACGATGACAGATCTG
>DAOLDO010000368.1:0-6580 GCA_035327325.1 Chloroflexaceae bacterium
CCCCCTCGAGCCCGGGGCCCGCCGGGTCTGGCTGCTGCTGCTCTGCGCCAGCCACGACGGCGGCGAGGCCGCGGCCGGGTCGGCCTGGCACCGGCGCATTGACGGCGCCGCGGCCCACTTCGCCGACGACGAGGAGTTCCTCGCCGGCCTGCCCCGGCTGACCAGCGAGGACGGCGAGCTGCGGCGCGACGCCGCCCTCGCCCAGGCCAACCTGCGCCTGCTCGAGGCCGACTACCCCGACCTGGGCCGCTTCTTCCTGGCCGGCCTGCCCGAGTACCCCCAGCTCTTCGGCTGCGACACGACCTACACCGTGCCCGGCGCCGCCGCCGCCGGCTTCGGCGTGAGCTGCCGCGGCGCCCTTGCCACCCTCGCCCGCTACGCCGAGCGGGCCTGCGGCCGCGTGCCCCACGAGATCACGACCAACGGCCGCGTCTTCAACCCCGGCAACATCCAGGAGACGCCACAGCTCGCCATCGCCCTGTGGGACCACCTGCGCTGGACGGGCGACCTCGAGCTGGCCCGGCGGCTCTTCCCCGTCTGCCGCGAGGGCCTGGCCGAGTACATCCCGGCCATGGGCGGCCCCGACCCGCGCTACCCGATCGGCGACGGCATGATCGAGCGCATGGGCATGGGCTCGCGCAAGCTCGACAGCGCCTGCTACGTGATCGCCGGCCTGCGCGCCCTGGCCCGCCTGGCGGCCGCCCTCGGCGAGCCCGACGCGGCCGCCTACACGGCCCACGCCGACGCCGTCAACGCCGATTTCGAGCGCGACTGGTGGCTGGAGGACGAGGGGCTCTACGCCGACTCGATGCACACCGACGGCCGCCTGCAGCTCGACGGCCACTGGACCCAGGTGCTGCCGGTGCAGCTGGGCCTGGCCGCCCCCGAGCGGGCCGAGCGCGTGCTCGCCCGCGTCGAGGCCGAGTTCGTCAACCGCTGGGGCCTCGTCCACACCAGGGGCCGCGAGGAGGCCGTCTGGACCCTGCCGACCGGGCTGCTGGCCCTGGCGGCCTTCCAGACGGGCCGCCCGGAGCGCGGGCTCGAGCTGGCGCGCAACATCGCCCTGACCGCCCGCCACGGCACCCTGGGTACCTTCAAGGAGCTGATCCCCGAGGGCCTCTGCTTCGTGCAGCTTTGGAGCGCCGGGCTCTACCTGCAGGCCATCTACGAGGGGCTGCTCGGGCTCCGGCCCGACGCCCCGGCCCACGCCCTCGCCGTCGCGCCGGCCATGCCGCCCGGCTTCGGCCCCGTCACCGTGCGCGGGCTGGAGGTCGGCGAGCACCGGCTCAACCTCACGCTCTCACCGCGAGCGCTCGAGCTCGACCACGTGGCAGGACCGCAGGCGCTCACTGTCAGCTACGCCGGCGCGGCCCACGCCGTCGCGCCGGGGGAGGCCCTTCGCCGGACCGGCTGAGAAAGGAGGCACCCCGCCGAGAGCCCAAGCTGAACGTTGTCCAGTTTCTGTGGTTCAACGACGAAACCGAAGGAGAAACCCGCGATGACTCGCACCCGACAGATCGCCCTGACCCTGGCCCTGGCCCTGCTGGTCCCCATCCTGGCCGCCTGCGGCGCGGGCCAGACCCACACTTCCCCCACCACCGCCCCCGCCGCGGGCGGTGACGCCGCCGCGACCGCCCCCGCCGCGGGCGGCGACACGACCACGGGCGGCGACATGGCCGCGGGCGGCACCTGCATGGGCATCGAGGTCGAGGAGGGCGCGACCCTGCGCTTCCAGGCCGCCGGCAACCCCACCGAGCAGCAGCTCTACGTGGAGGGCGCCCAGCGCTTCCAGGAGGCCTGCCCCGGCGTCACCATGACCTTCGAGCCCCTGAACGACTACCAGACCCAGATGCGCGCCGCCTTCTCGGCCGGCACCGCCCCCGACGTCTTCCTGCTCGACGGCGAGCTGATGGGCGCCTTCGCGCCCAACGGCCTGTTGCTCCCCCTGGACGACGCCATGGCCTCCGCCGGCGTGAGCGCCGACCAGTACTTCGCGCCGACCATCGAGCTGTTCCAGCAGGACGGCATGACCTACGGCCTGCCGAAGGACTTCAACCCCCTGGTCGTCTTCGTCAACACCGAGCTGGCCGAGCAGGCCGGCGTGGACCCCGCCGGCATCCAGACCTGGGACGACTGGAAGGAGGCCGCCGCCGCCATGACCACCGGCGAGGGCCCGGGCCGCACCTACGGCCTCTGCCTCAACTCCGACATCCTGCGCTCGGGCGCCTTCGTCTTCCAGACCGGCAACCAGTTCATCGAGGGCACCGACGCGGTCTTCAACAACGAGGACGGCGTGCGGGCGATCGAGTTCTGGAAGAGCTTCAAGGACGAGGGCACCGGCGCCCTGTTCGGCGACCTGGGCCGCGGCTGGTGCGGCGAGGCCTTCGCGAGCCGGGCCACGGCCATGGCCGTCGAGGGCGGCTGGATCGTGCCCTTCCTGGCCGACCCCGCCAACGGCGCCACCGACCTGGCCTACACCGCCATCCCGCTGCCCGTCCCCGAGGGCGGCGAGCAGGCCAGCTGGCTCTTCACCAACGCCTTCGCGGCCAACGCCCAGACCCAGTACCCCAACGCCGCCGCCGCCGCCGTGCTCTTCCTGGCCGGCGAGGAGAACCAGCAGGCCCTGATCAGCTCGGGCCTGGCCCAGCCGACGATCCGCAGCCTGGCCGACGACCCCTACTACAGCGACAACCCCGTCGCCCAGACCCTGGTCGAGGCCGGCGAGTACGGCCGCCTCGCCGACACCGTGCTCGGCGGCCCCGTCAAGAAGGGCGACGTGATCGCCACCCTGAATGAGGCCCAGGAGCGCATCTTCCTCGACGCCCAGACGGTGCAGGAGGCCATGGACCAGGCCGCCACCGAGGTCGAGGAGATCCTGGCCCGCTAAACGAGTCGGTGGCTCGACGTGTAAGGCCGAAGCATCGCCCCGCGATGCTTCGGCCCACCGGAGGTCTTCATGGCGACGATGTCAAGCGCTGACCCGAAGCCCGGCGGCAGGGCCAACACCCTCGCCCGCCGCGAGGCGCTCACCGCCTACCTCTTCATCTCGCCCTACCTGATCACCGCCGCGATCTTCACCGTAGGGCTGCTCGGCTACGCCTTCTACATCAGCTTCACCAACCTCACGGCCTCGTTCGCCGCCGCCAATGCGCGCTTCGTCGGCCTCGACAACTACATCAGGGCCTTCGGCGACCGCGACTTCCAGGCCGCCATCGGCAACGCCTTCTGGTACTTCGTCATCGTCACCTTCTTCCAGACCATCGGCGCCATCCTCCTGGCCGTGACGCTGAACGCCAAGCTCAAGGGCATGCGCTTCTTCCGCACCCTGCTCTACTCGCCCAGCGTCGCCTCGTCGATCGTGATGTCGCTGATCTTCCTCTGGCTCTACCTGCCCACCGGCTTCATCAACTACCTGCTCGGCACCAACATCCCCTGGCTCACCACGCCCGACCGCATCTTCGCGCCCTTCTGGAACGCCATCGGCCTCGGCCAGACCATCCCCACCTTCTTCCAGGGCCCCAGCGTCGCCTGGACGGCGATCATGATGCTGGCGATCTTCACCACCATCCCGACCTTCATGGTGATGTTCCTCACGGCCCTCCAGGACGTGCCGGGCTTCGTCTACGAGGCGGCCGCTATTGACGGGGCGACGGGCGCCAAGGCTTTCTGGTACATCACCCTGCCCCTGCTGCGCCCCGTGATCGCCCTGGTGGTCATCCTCGGCACGATCGGCACCTTCCAGGTCTTCGACCAGGTGGCCATCCTCACCAGGGGCGGCCCCCTGAACACCACCCTGACCCCAGCCTTCCTGATCTACCAGAAGACCCTCGGCACCGGCACCCAGGCCGAGGCCGGCTTCGCCGCCGCGATGGCCTTCATCCTGGCCTTCGTGATCGTGGCGATCACCCTGATCCAGCGCCGGCTGATCGAGCAGGAGTAGGAGGACAGCATGGCTACCACAGCTAACACCCGCAGCGTCGCGACGGCCTCGGGCGAGGGCAAGCCGGCGTCGTTCTACCTCAATGCCGTCCTGCGCTACGGCTTCCTGATCTTGATCTCGATCATCGCCTTTATGCCCTTTATTCTCTCGTTCCTGGGCACCTTCAAGACCAACGTCGAGCTGACCTCCTTCCCGCCCCAGGTCTTCCCCGAGCAGTGGCGCTTCGACAACTGGATCCGCGTCTGGAACTTCTCGCTGCCCACCGTCGCCAACGTTGTGCCGCGCTGGATCTGGAACAGCACCTGGCTCGCCGTGGTCAACGTGGTCACCCAGCTGTTCTTCTGCTCGCTGGCCGGCTACGCCTTCGCCCGCATGCGCTTCCCCGGCCGCGACCTGATCTACAGCTTCATCATCGCCACCATGGCCATCCCCGCCGTGATCACCATGATCCCCGGCTTCGTCTTCTTCGCCCGTCTCGGCTGGATCAACACCTACTGGCCGCTGATTGTGCCCACCATCGTGACGCCCTTCGGCATCCTGATGCTGACCCAGTTCTTCAAGTCGATCCCGCGCGAGCTCGAGGAGGCCGCCCAGATGGACGGGCTCAGCCGCTTCGGCACCTACGCCCAGATCGCCCTCCCCCTCTCGCGCCCGGCCATGATCACCCTCGCCATCCTCGCTTTCCAGGCCTCCTGGAACAACTTCACCGGGCCCCTGCTCTTCCTCCAGCGGCCCGAGATGATGACCCTGACCGTCGGCATGAACTTCTTCCGCACCCAGTTCTCCAACGACTTCTCGGCCATCCTGGTCGGCGCGATGTTCAACGCCATCCCTGTGCTCATCCTCTTCTTCATCCTCAACCGCTACTTCCTCGAGAGCGCGAGCTACTCCGGCCTCGCCGGCCAGTAGGCTCCGCCCGCGGCGGGGAGTCCCGGAGGGGCCCGGCCCCTCCGCGCCCTCTCCGACCGAGCAGGGGCTGCCATGACATACAGCGGAGCGATCTTCGACGTGGACGGCGTGCTGGTCGACTCGCCCCACGAGCATGCCTGGCGCGAGGCCCTGCGGCGCCTGTTCGCGGGCCCCTGGCGCGACCGGGCCCCCGCCACGCGCTACGCCCCCGAGGCGTTCACCACCGAGGTCTACCTGGCCCAGCTGGCCGGCAAGCCGCGCATGGCCGGCGCCGCGTCAGCCCTGGCCTTCTTCGGCCTGCCCGACCCCGACGGCGCCTATGCCCTCCAGTACGCCGAGGCCAAGCAGGCTATGATCGTCGAGCTGATCGAGCGGCGCGCTTTCACCGCCTTCGCGGACGGGGCGCGCCTGCTGCTGCGCCTGAAGGACGCCGGCCTCAGGCTCGCCGCCGCCTCCTCGTCGAAGAACGCCAACGACTTCCTCGTGCGCGTCCCCGTCGGCCCGGGCACGATGCTCGACCTCTTCGACGCCAACCTCTGCGGCCGCGACTTCCCCCAGGGCAAGCCCCACCCCGCCATCTTCCTCGCCGCCGCCGCCGAGCTCGGCCTGCCCCCCGAGCGGTGCTTCGTGGTCGAGGACGCCGTCTCCGGCGTGCAGGCCGCCCGCGCCGGCGGGATGGCCTGCGTCGGCGTGGCCCGCCTGGGCGACGAGGAGCAGCTGCGCGCCGCCGGCGCCACCCTCGTGGTCGCCAGCCTCGACCAGGTGCGCCTCGAGGAGCTCGCGGCACAGGAGGGAAGGAGGCCCGCAGCGCCATGACCCAGCTGCTCCCCTTTGCCCTGACCGATGACTCGCGCTGGCTCCTCGCCTTCGACGGCTTCGACCCCGAGCGCGAGCCCCAGCTCGAGGCTGTCTGCGCCCTGGTCAACGGCTACCAGGGCACCCGCGCCGCCCTCGAGGAGGGCCACCCGGCCTCGCGCCCCGCCACTTTCCTCGCCGGGGTCTTCAATACGCCCGAGCGGCCCCAGGCCGCCGAGCTCGAGGCCCCCATCCCCGAGCTGGTCGTCGCGCCCGCCTGGTCGGCCCTGCGCGTCGCCGTAGACGGCGTCGAGCTGCGCCTCGACACCTGCGAGCTGCTCGCCATGCGCCGCGTCCTCGACATGCGCCAGGGCGTGTTGCTGCGCGAGTGGCGCCTGCGCGACCCCGCCGGCCGCGTGACCGCCCTCGCCAGCCTGCGCTTCGCCTCCCTCGCCGAGCGCCGGGCCCTCGGCCAGGTCCTGGTCGTCACCCCCGAGAACTACAGCGGCGAGCTGCTGGTCGAGGCCCTGGTGGACGGCCGCGTGCGCAACGAGAACGACACCCTGCACCTGGCCCCCGCCCGCGACGAGCCCGACCCCCGCGCCCCGCTGGTGATGCGCACGCTCCAGTCGGGCTATACCCTCGCCCTCGCCGCCCGCGCCCGGCTGCTCGACGACGGTGGCGCCGACCTGCAGGGCGAGCCCTTCGCCGCCGCCGGGCAGGTCGGCGCCCGCTGGCGCCTCCGCGCCGAGCAGGGGCGTAGCTACGGCCTGCACCGCCTGGTCGCCGTCGCCACCTCGCGCGACGGCGCCAACCCCGAGGCCATGGCCGACGAGTTGGCCGACAGCCTGCTGCGGCGCGGGATGGCCGGCGCCCTGGCCGACCACGCGGCGGCCTGGGCCGAGCGCTGGGACGCCACAGACGCCGTCATCCCCG
>DAOLDO010000369.1:0-6529 GCA_035327325.1 Chloroflexaceae bacterium
CTCCTGTTGCGCGAGCTCCTCGCGCCCGGTGGAGCTCTCGCCGTCCTCGGCGCGCCGTCCGCCGTGCGCCCCGCGACGATTGCCCTGACCGGCTTCATCGTTTGGTGCGACTGGATGGGCTCGAACGAGCGAGACTTCCCCGCGGCCCCCCAAGTCACCCCCGAGCAGTATGTCGCCCAGGCACGGGTGCGGGCCGCCGCAGCCCTCGCGACCCACGGCCTACACGGGACGCGCCCGACGCCCACCTACCCGGGCTTCGCAGCCCTCTTCCCGACGCCGTTACCGCCACGGCCCCTCCAGGTCGCGATCGATGGGCTGCTGGCCGAGGGTCTGGAGCGTCCGGGTCTGACGATCATCGAGGCGCCCACGGGCGAGGGCAAGACCGAGGCGGCCCTGGCCCTCGCCAGGCGCATCGCGGCCGCCCACACGAGCGACGAGCTCTTCTTCGCGTTGCCGACCATGGCCACCGGCAACCAGATGTTCCTGCGCCTCCAGCGGTTTTACGACCAGCAGTACGGGCGCGAGGGCGCCGTGCGCCTGACTCACAGCCAGGCCCTCGTGGTCGAGGACGACCTGCGCCGCCGCCTGGCTCTGGCGCCGGACGGCGACCGCGCGGATCCCGACGGGTCGAGCGAGGCCGTCGCCCTGGAGTGGTTCGTCGGTCCGAAGAAGGCCATGCTCGCGCCGTTCGGCGTCGGCACCGTGGACCAGGTGGAGCTCGGCGGGCTGAATGTGCGCCACTACCCGCTGCGCCTCTTCGGGCTCGCGGGCAAGGTCGTGATCATTGACGAGGTGCACGCCTACGACGCCTACATGAGCACGATCCTCGACCATACGCTCACCTGGCTGGCGAGCCTGGGCTGCTCGACCATCCTGCTCTCGGCCACGCTGCCGCAAGAGCGACACCGCGCCCTGGCCGCCGCTTTCCTCGCGGGCCTGGGCGAGTCGGCGCCCGCCGAGGTCCCGGGCGAGATGCCCTACCCGCTGATCGCCCGCTACAGCGCCGGGCCGCAGCATCACGAAAGCTGCGCTGTCTTCCGCGGCGAGCAGCGCTTCACCCTGCGCCTCGCCCGGCAGCGCACTCCGTCTGAGGAGGCCGCCTACCTGTTGGAGCTGGTGCACGACGGCGGCGCGGTGGCCCGGCTGTGCAACCGGGTTGACGACGCGCAGGCCCTCTACGCCGAGCTCATCGCCCGCGGGGTACCCCCTGAGAGCCGCGTGCTGCTCCACGCCCGCTTCCCGCTGCACGAGCGCCAGGCGCGCGAGCAACGGGTCGAGCAGCTCCTCGGCAAAGCGACGGCCAGGAGTGCGGCGCAGCCCCTGATCGTCGTCGGCACCCAGGTGCTGGAGCAGAGCCTCGACTACGATGTGGACGTGATGGTGAGCGACTTCGCACCAATTGACCTGCTGCTCCAGCGCGCAGGCCGGCTCCACCGCCACGATCGCGCCGGCCGACGCCCGCCTCGCCACGAGGCGCCTGTCCTCGAGGTGACCCTGCCCGAGGCAGAGCAGGGCGCGCCCGACTGGCGCCGCTGGGCGCCGATCTACGAGCCCTACATCCTCTGGCGCACCTGGGCGACGCTCCGCGCCACCATGGGCGACGGCGCGCGCGAGATCGTACTGCCGCGCGACTACCGCCCCCTGATCGAGACGGTCTACGCCGCCGAGGGCGGCAGCGCCGGCCCTCACGCCGAAGCGATCGCAAGAGCCCGGGCGCACTACCGGCGATCCCTCGACGAGCAGGGGGCCAAGGCCCGCCGCCCACTCATCCCGGACGCGACGACGAACGCTCCGATCACCGAGAACGGCGGCCGCACCTTTATCGAGGATGAGTCGGGCGAGGCCACCGGCTGGCAGCTGGCCAAAACGCGCCTGGGCGATCGGATCACACTGGTCCCGCTGTACCGTGGTCACGGCGAGCTGTCCCTCGATGCGGGCGGCACCGTCCGGCTCTCGCCAGACGTCGTGCCCGACCTGGAGCAGCTGAAGATGATTCTGGCCTACGCCGTCATGGTGAGCGATCGGCGCGTGATCGCCGCTTACCGCGACGAGAGGCGCCCGCGCGAGCTGCGCTGGCCCTGGTCCGACCGCGAGCTGCCCCCGCTGCTCCGCTCGGCGCACCCGCTGCCCTTGAATCAGAACACCCATAGCGTCACGCTCGACGACTGCACCTTGCGGCTCGACCGCGAACTCGGACTGGTGATCGAAAGCGCCCACGGGCCTGCGGCCAGAACCATCGAGGAGGAGCTATGAACGACCTGTCCGTCAGCTTTAACCTCTGGACAGAACCCTGGATCAGGGTGACCGATCGGGGCGGCGCAGAGACGGTGCTGAGCATCGGGGGCTGCCTGGCCGACGCGCACACCCTGGCCGCCCTGAGCGACCCCTCGCCCCTCGTGGTAGGCGGCACTCACCGTCTGCTCGCCGCCATCCTCCAGGCGATCTACGCCCCGCGCGACCTAGGTGAGCTCGCCGCGCTGCTGGATGCTGGGCAGTTCGACCCCGCCCGCCTGGCGCAGTTCGCCGACCGTCACGCCGAGCGCTTCGACCTCTTCCACGCCACCGCGCCCTTCCTCCAGACCGGCGACGTGCCGCTGGATGGCTGGCGGAAGCCTGAGAAGGGCCAGAAGCGTGATTGGTCCGAGCCAAAGTCCGCCGCGTCGCTGCTGGCGGAGCTGCCCACCGCTACGAAACGAACCCATTTTCAGCACGTCACCGACGCTGGGCACTGGCTCTGCCCCGCCTGCTGCGCTCGCGCTCTGATCACCATCCCAGCCTTTGCCTCGTCAGAGGGTGCCGGTATTCGTCCCTCGATTAACGGCGTGCCGCCCGTTTACGTGCTCCCGGCCGCCGACAACCTCTTCGAATCGCTAGCCCTGTCGTTGGTCTCCCCCGATTACCAGCCCGCCAGCACCGATCCCCGCCGCGCCGACACGGCCGCCTGGTCGGGGCCAACGAGCATCGGCAAGAGCAACCAGGCGAGCGCCGTCGGCTACATCGAAAGCCTGACCTTCCCCGCGCGGCGGGTGCGCCTCTATCCACAGTATAGGACGCAGAACTGCACGCAGTGTGATCTGCCGACGACTGTAGGCGTCAGCTCAGTGCTATCCGAGATGGGCCACTGGCTGAGCGAAGGCAGCGGTATCTGGGAGGACCCCTTCGCGGCATTTCGCCAGCCCAGGGGGCGCGGCAAAAGCGACGAGGCCGGGCCGCGGCCGATCCGGCCCGAGGAGGGCAAGGCCCTCTGGCGAGAGTATGGCAGCCTGCTCCTGATTGAGCGCGAGGGCGAGCTTCGGCCGGCGGTCGTGCGACAGACGGCGAAGCTGATCGATCGTGGCGCCCTCGGCGAAGCTCAACTCCTGCGCTTCCGCTGCGTCGGCATCCGTACCGACGGCAAAGCCAAAATCTTCGAGTGGCTCGACGAGTCGCTGGAGGCGCCGCCCGCCCTCCTCACCGACGAGCGGGCGGCATGGTTTGTGGACAGCGCGCTGGAGTGGGCCAACGATGTCCGCTTCATCCTCGAGTCGAGCTTCAACAGCCATTTTCGCCCTGAGCGCGATCGGGGCGGGCATGACCAGAAGCTCGCCCGCTTCAAAACGGTTCGCGCGCGCATGAGCGCCGACTACTGGGGGCGCCTGGCGCCGCGCTTCCGCAGCTTCATCGCCGAGTTGGCTGGGGCCGACGACAGCGACGCGACCGCACGCGCCTGGGCCAACGACCTGGTGCGGATCGGGCGCCAGTGCTTCGATACGGCGGCCGAGCAGATTGGGGAGCGCGCCGACGCCCTGCGCGCTCGCGTCGAGGCTCAGGCGGCGTGCCACCGCCGGCTGAGCGCAAAGCGAAAGGAGTGGTTCGGTGACGACAAGTGACCCTACGCCGCGCCAGCGTCAGATTGCCGCCTTCGTCGCGGCCCTGGAGCGACTCGACGCGGCCGGCCGCGCCCGGCTCAAGCGCAATGCCGGCCGCGCCCTCGGCCAGGCCCGCGACGTCCAGCGCGTCTTCTTCCAGGCCGTGCCCTTCGATGTGCCCGAGCGCCAGCACGAGGACTACTTCCTGGTGGCGACCCTCTACCCCATGGCCGGCCCGCGCACGGGCGGCGCGACCCTCGGCGCTACCATGCGCCAGGTGCGCCGGGGCCGCGTGAGCGCCAGCCTCGACCGGCGCTTCCAGACTCTGCTCGACAGCGACCGCGAGCAGCTGCCCTTCCGGCTCCGCCAGGCCGTGCGCCTCGCCGCCGCCACCGACCAGGCGATCGACTGGGCACAGCTCCTCGGCGACCTCCTCGCCTGGGAACACCCCGACCGCTACGTCCAACTGCGCTGGGCCAGGGATTACTACGTGGACCGCCCCGAGGGCGACCAGGGGCAGCCCGCGTGACGCCCGGACTTGTTCGCTCTTCAACCTCACCGTGATGAAAGGAGCCCCGCCATGACCCTGATCGCCATCCACCTGCTCCAGAACCACGCCCCCTCAAACCTCAACCGCGACGACAATGGTGACCCGAAGGACGCGCTTTTCGGCGGCGTGCGCCGGGCGCGCATCTCGAGCCAGGCCCTCAAGCGCAGCATCCGTTGGTCGCCGAGCTTCCGATCCGCCTTCGCGTACACGCCCGAGCTCCTGGCCACCCGCACGCAACTGCTCCCCGAGGAGGTGCGCGACCGCATCGCCGGCCTCGACCTGGCCGACGAGGTCAAAACGGCCATCGTCCAGGCCGCCGCGCGCCTGGGCAAGGGCGACGCCAGGCCCGCCGACGGGGCCGAGGCCGGCGCAGACGAGGGCAAGAAGGTCAAGAAGGGCCGGCAGGCCACGCCGGAGGCAGGCGGCGAGGAGCGAGTGAAGACCGCCCAGCTGATGTTCCTGACCGGCGCGGAGATCGACCGCCTGGCCGAGCGGCTGGTCGTGCTCGCCCGCGAACAGGGCCTCGCCGCCCTCAACAGCCTGGGTGGCGACAAGCTTGTGGCCGCCATCGGCGAGTACGAGCCCCACGCCGCCGATATCGCCATGTTCGGTCGCATGACGACCTCCAGCCCCTTCAAGGACGTCGAGGCGGCGGTCCAGGTGGCTCCCGCCCTCTCGACCCATGCCGTCGAGCAGGAGTTCGACTTCTACACCGCGGTGGACGACATCTCCGGCGAGGCCGGCGCCGGCTTCATCGGCGAGGTGAGCTTCAACAGCGCCACCTACTACAAGTACCTGAACATCCACTGGGAGGGCCTGGTGAAGAACCTGCAGGGCGACACCGCCGCGGCTACCACCGCGGTGCGAGCCCTCATCCAGGCGGCGATCTTCGCCATCCCCAGCGGCAAGCAGAACAGCTTTGCCGCCCACAACCTGCCGGACGTGACCATGGTGGAGGTACGGCCGCAGCAAATTGCCCTGGCCTACCACAACGCCTTTGTGAAGCCGGTGCGCGCCCAGCGCGATGTGTCGCTGGTGGAGGCGTCGGCCGCCGCCCTCGCCAGCTACGTCCCGGAGATCAACGGGATGTACGGCCTCCAGGCCGAGCGCGCGTACCTCAGCACGGTACCCTTCAAGCTGGACGGGGCGCGCCGCTGCGCTACGCTGGACGAGCTGCTGGGCTGGCTGCCGCTCAGCGCGTAGGAGGCGCCCATGAACACCCTGTTTCTACGCCTCGAGGGGCCGCTGCAGGCGTGGGGCCTGCGAGCCCGCTGGGGCGAGCGGGACACCGCCGATGCGCCGACGAAGTCGGGGGTGGTCGGGCTCCTGGGCTGCGCCCTCGGCCTGCGGCGTGACGACTCCGAGCGACGCGCACTCAGCGACGCGCTGCGGTTGGGCGTGCGGGTTGACCTGCCGGGCACGCGCCTGCGTGACTACCACACCACCGGCGGCGGGCGCTTCGGCGAGACGGTTCATAGGGGCGGGTCGCGCTTCCACAGCGACCCCTACGCCGGCGGCGTGCTCTCGGCCGAGGTGGACGCAAAGGGCCGGATCAAGGTAAAGATCAACGCCGGCACCAAAGAGCCCGAGACCGATGTCTCAGAGCGCCACTACCTCGCCGACGCTTCGTTCCTCGCGGCGCTCCAGGGCCCCCCAGACCTGATCGCCAGCCTCGCGGCGGCGGTTCAAAACCCCGTCTGGCCCTGCTTCCTCGGGCGAAAAGCCTGCGTGCCCGCGACGCCGCTCTTCGAGGGTGTTGGCCAACACGAGGAGGGCGACTTGCTCGAGGCCCTCGCCGCGCGGCCCTTCTCGCCCCGTGTTCTGGAGGCGTGGCTGCCGCCCCAGGGCCGCCCTGCAGCCCTGCGCTACCTCGTCGAGGCCGGCCCGGGCGAGGGGATTCGTCAGTACGACAACCTCGCCGCACCGGCGCGGCGGGTCTTCCGCCCGCGCTACGTCCGCGAGGAGTGGCGGCCGCTCGACGGCGGGCCGGCGCCGCTCAACAC
Organism: Chloroflexaceae bacterium; assembly: GCA_035327325.1. GTDB lineage: Bacteria > Chloroflexota > Chloroflexia > Chloroflexales > Chloroflexaceae > CAIWXH01. The sequence goes on from DAOLDO010000369.1 coordinate 6,402, forward strand.
GCTGGAGGGCTGAGATGCGCTTCCTCTCTCGTCTGATCCTCGACACGCGGCACCGGCGGGGGGGGGGCGGCCCCCGCGGCAACCACCACCCGCACCCCCCCCGGCCCGGCGCCCTCCCCCCCGGGCCC
>DAOLDO010000370.1:0-6528 GCA_035327325.1 Chloroflexaceae bacterium
CCGGCAGCGCCGGGGCGCCAAGCTGCATCTCGACGGCGATCAGCGTCGCCGCCACCGACAACGGCGACCTGGTGGCGAGCTTCTCGAACCTGGCCGCCTACACCACGCTCTTCGCGCCGGGCGTGGACGTGTACGCCGCGGTGCCGGGGGGCGGCTTCGACGACAAGAGCGGCACCTCGATGGCCGCGCCCCACGTCGCCGGGGTGATCGCCGCCCTCAAGCAGGCCCGCCCCACCCTCACCGTCCCCCAGATTACCAGCGCGCTGACCAGCAGCGGGCCCTTCGTCAGCGACCAGCGGGCCGGCGGCACGGTCGCCAAGCGGCGGCTCCAGTCCTACGAGGCCCTCTGCCGGGTGATCAGCTGCGACGCCGACGACTTCCGCGTCATCCAGTACGGCCAGACGCTGAGCGGCGCGATCGCGCCGGGGGGCGACGTTGACCACTACTACTTCATCGGCCAGGCCGGCGACCGGCTCACCCTGCGCGCGAACCGCACCAGCGGCAACCTCGACCCCTACCTCGAGCTGCTCGACCGCACCGGCAGCCGCGTGGCCCTCAACGACAACGGCGGCGGCGGGGTGAACGCCCTGATCAACGGCTACACCCTCCAGCGCAACGACCTGTACGTGGTGCGGGTGCTCGCCGGGCCCGGCCTGGTCACCACCGGCGGCTACCAGCTCACCGCGAGCCGCGAGACGGTGCCGCTCAACCCGGCGCCGGGGATCACGCGGCTGAGCCCCGCCTCGGCCACGGCCACGGCCTTCGGCGCCGACTTCTGGGTGGCCGTCCACGGGAGCGGCTTCATGCCCCAGTCAACGGTGCGCTGGAACGGCGCCCTGCGCTCGATGTTCTACAGCAGCTCCGCGCTGATCTACATAAGGGTGCGCGGGAGCGACATCGGCCTGATCCCGCTCCCCCCGCGCCTGGCCTTCATCACCGTGCAGAACCCGACGCCGGGCGGCGGGGCGTCGAACGCGTTTCCCTTCAACGTCACGGTGCCCTTCCTTGGCGAGAGCGAGCTGGTCGCGCCGCCCGCGGGCAGCGGCGTGGCCGCCGGCCTGCGGCAGACCTTCGTGATCAGCTGGACCCACCCGGACGACTCGTGGCGCACCATGCAGCGCATGGACATGCGCCTGCGCAGCCCCGAGACCGGCGCCGTCGCCGCTGTGGTGCGCGTGATCGAGCGAGACGGCGAGACCAGCACCATGCGCCTGCTCAGCGGCGCCGAGGCGGTGGGCGTGGACGGCGCGGCGCCCGACCCGATCGAGGGGCTGCCCGGCGAGGCGCGCGAGCTGACCCTGCCGGGCGTGGTGACGCTGCACCTGGCCGAGAGCGCCTTCTCGGGCTCGGGCCGGACCGCGATCATGAGCCCGACGCTCAGCTTCGACCCCGCTGTGGTGGGCAGCTACAACATCGAGTTCGAGGTGGACAGCCCCGACGGCGCCATCCAGGCCGACGACGTCCTGGGCACCTTCCATGTGCTGCCGGCGGGCTGCCTCGCCGCGGTGAGCGAGGTGACGATCGGCGGCCCCGCGAGCGGGACGGTCGGCGGGACGTCCAGCTTCAGCGCGGCGGTGACGCCCGGCGGCGCGACGGGGCCGATCAGCTACACCTGGTCGCCCGCGCCGACGAGCGGCCAGGGCACGCCGAGCGCCACCTACACCTGGGGCGCCGCGGGCGAGCAGGTCGTCTCGGCGCAGGCCGAGAACTGCGGCGGCTTCGCCGCCGGCGCCCAGAGCGTCGCCGTGAGCAGCGGCCCCGCCCCCGACCTGGCGGTCGGCCTCGAGGCGCCGGCCCTGGCCCTGGCGGGCGAGCCGGTCACCTACACGCTGACCGTGACCAACAGCGGCGCGACGGGCGTGAGCAACCTGCGGCTCAGCGCGGCGATCCCCGCCGGGGCGACCTACCAGAGCGGCGGCAGCCGCGCCGGCGACAGCGTGAGCTGGGACGTGGGGGCCCTGGGCGGGGCGGGCGCGACGGTGGCGGTCAGCTACACAGTCACCGCCCAGGCCCCGCTGAGCGCGAGCGTCTACGGTGCGAGCGCCGACGGGGGGCACGGCGCGAGCGCGGGCCCGGCGGTCGCCACGCAGATCGTAGACGCCCTGACGGGGGTCTCACCAGTGGCGCCGGCGAGCCTCGCCCACGGCGCCGGGGCTACGGGCATCAGCGTCGAGCTGCCGGCGGGCACGGTCTTCGCCGACACCGAGGTGGCCTACAGGGCCCTGGCGGCGCCGAGCCGCCCGCTGCCGCCGGGGGCGGCCTTCCTCGGGCGCGCCTTCGCGCTCACGGCCGCGCAGGGCGGCGCGCCGGCCCCCGGCCTAGTCTTCGGCGACACGGTCACAATCAGGCTCGGCTACGCCGGCGGCGACCCGGACAGACGCGCGGGGCTGGTCTACTGGGACGGCGCCAGGTGGAGCGAGCGGGGGATCAGCTGCGCGCCGGGGGGCGGCGGGCAGGAGCTGGTGTGCGCGGCGAGCGGGCTGCCGGCGGGCGAGCTCGCGCTGCTGGCGCTGCCATGGCGGAGCTACCTGCCGCTGACCGTGCGGTAGCGGACGGCGCGCTGCTGGCGCTGCCATGGCGGAGCTACCTGCCGCTGACGGTGCGGTAGCGGGCGGCGCGCCGCGACCGAACCTGGAGCGCCGCCTATCGGCTTCGCGAAGCCGGTGGGCGGCGCTCAGGCGCTGCCGAAGTAGCGCAGGGCCAGGCGCAGCCGCTCCTCGAGGTCGGCGGGGGCGTCGGCGGGCAGGCTGGCGATGGCGGCGGCGGCCTCGGGCCCGCTATACCCCAGGCTGACCAGCAGCTCGCTCAGCTCGTTGTTGACGGCGACAGCGGCGGGCGGGGTGCCGGGCGCCGCGGCGGGCAGGCCCTTCAGGTCGAGCTTGCCCTTGAGCTCGAGCACCAGCCTGTCGGCGGTCTTCTTGCCGATGCCGGGCACGCGCGCCAGGCGGGCGGTGTCGCCGTGGGCGATCGCGCCCCGGATCTCCTCGGGGGCACCGGCCGAGAGCAGGCTGAGGGCCACCTTCGGCCCGACGCCGGAGACGCCCAGGAAGCTCTCGAAGAGCTGCCGCTGCTCGGCGCTGGCGAAGCCGTAGAGACTCATCGAGTCCTCGCGCACGATCAGCACCGTGTAGAGAAAGATCGGCTCGCCGACAGGGCCCGTGGCGCCGAGGACGGGCCGCGGCGCATACACGAGGTAGCCGACGCCGGCGGCCTCGACCACCAGGTGGTCGGCGCCGATATGGATCAGGGTGCCGCGCAGTGACGCGATCATGCCGGGCTTCCGTGCTGGGCGGGCTGCTGCCGCTGATTATAGCACCGCCCGCGCTGACGCGCCGCGTCATCTTGACAGGACCTATGCGGCCTTGGTATACTTCTTATAACGCTCTGTGTCATAAACCCCGACCGCTCTACGCTCGAAAGCGAGGCCACGCTGATGGTGGGCCTGCTGATCAACGTCGATCGCCGCGCCGCGCGCCAGGGTGCCCCCTGATGCGGCGGGCCTACATCGCCCTGGGGCTGGCCGGGGGCGCCGGCGCCGGCCTCTACAGCAGGCGTCGCGCCCTGCTGGGGCGGGCCCTGGGCCTGCGCCCGGCCGAGCACGCCGTCGTCGTCGAGCGCGACGTGCCGATCGCCATGCCCGACGGGGCCACGCTCTACGCGGACCACCTCCGCCCCACAGCCCCGGGCACCTATCCGACCATCCTGATCCGTACGCCCTACGGCCGCCCTTCCGAGACCGGCCTGTTCAGCCTGCTGCTCAACGGGTCGCCGGCCCTCTTCGCCGAGCGCGGCTACCACGTGGTGGTCCAGGGCACGCGGGGGCGCTTCCGCTCGGAGGGCGCGTTCGAGCCCTTCCTGCGCGAGCGCGAGGATGGGCTGGCCACCCTGGACTGGATGGCCGCGCAGCCCTGGTTCGACGGCAACCTCGGCATGTGGGGCGCGAGCTACGTGGGCTACACCCAGTGGGCGGTGGCCGCCGACGCGCCGCCCTTCCTGAAGGCCATCGTCCCGGTCCACAGCACGTCGCGCTTTTCGGGGGCCCTCTACCCCCACGGCAGCTTCGGCTACGAGTTCGCCCTGCGCTGGGCCCACCTGCTCAGGGCGACCGACCTGCCGGGGCGCGGCCTCGACCTCGCGGCCGCCGCGCAGCTGACCTCGCCGCGCCGCGAGGCCGCCCTCAGCGGCGCCATGGCCCGGGCGCCCTTCGCCGAGGCCGACGTCGCCGCGCTCGGCGAGGCGCTGCCCTGCTACCGGCGCTGGCTGGCCGAGGCCGACCACGCGGCCCCCTACTGGCGCGCCGCCGACCACGACAGGGGGCTCGGGCGCGTCGGCGCCGCCGTGCACCTGGTGGCCGGCTGGCACGACTTCTTCCTGCCCGGGCAGCTGGCCGACTACAGCGACTTGCTGGCCGCGGGGCGCAGCCCCTTCCTCACCGTGCTGCCGCGCTCGCACACCGACATAGCCATGCAGTACGACGGCATGCGCGAGGGGCTCTGGTGGTTCGACGCCCACCTGAAGGGCCGGCGCGAGCTGCTTGAGCGCCGCGCCGTGCGCCTGGCCCTCATGGGCTCTCGCGAGTGGCACGAGATGGACTTCTGGCCGCCGCCCGCCAGGACCACCCGCCTCTACCTCAGGGCCGGGGGGCAGCTCGCGGCCGCGCCAGGGGCCGGGGGCCCCTCGCGCTACAGCTTCGACCCGCGGGACCCGACGCCCGCCGTCGGGGGCCCGGTCTTCAATCCGCGGGCCGGCGCCCGCGACCAGGGGCCCGTCGAGGCCCGCCCCGACCTGCTCACCTTCACCGGCGACCCGCTGCCGGCCGACCTCGACGTGGTCGGCCACGTGCGCCTCGAGCTGTACGCCCGCTCGTCGCTGCCCCACGCCGACTTCGTGGGACGCCTGTGCGACGTGAGCCCCGACGGGCGCAGCCTCAACGTCTGCGAGGGCATGCTCCGGGTGGCGCCGGGCGTGGGCGAACCACAGCCCGACGGCAGCCTGCGCCTCGAGATTGACATGTGGGCGACGGCCCGCCGCTTCAGGGCCGGCCACAGGCTCAGGCTGCACGTCTGCAGCGGCGCCCACCCCCGCTGGAGCGTGAACAGCGGCGATGGGCGGCCCCTCGCGGCCGGCGCCCCGGACGGCCCCGTCGCCGAGCAGACGATCTTCCACGACCCCGACCGCCCCTCGGCCCTGGTGCTGCCGGTCGTCTCGGCCGAGACGCGGCGGGCCATGGCCTGGGGCACCCCATCGTAGGGCGGAGCGCGGCTGCGCCCCAGCACGACGCACCACGCGTCACACGGAGGAACCCATGGAGTACGAGCACACCGAAGAGATCAAGCTGCTGCGCCAGACGATCCGCGACTTCGTGGACAAGGAGATCCGCCCGATCGCCCGCGAGTGCGACGAGGAGGAGAAGGTTCCTTTCGACGTGATCAAGAAGGCCGGCGAGCTCGGCCTGCTCGCCGTGCCCTTCCCCGAGAAGTACGGCGGCCTCGACATGGGCATCACCGGCTACTGCGTGCTGATGGAGGAGCTGAACCGGGCCGACGCGAGCACCGCGACGATCATCGGTGCCCACGCCCAGCTGGCCGCCATGAGCATTTTCATCGGCGGCAGCGAGGCCCAGAAGGACAAGTACCTGCGGGCCATGAACGAGGGCCGGCTCCTCGGCGCCTGGGCGCTGACCGAGCCGAACGCGGGCAGCGACTCGGCCAACCTCAGCACCACCGCCGAGCTGCGCGGCGACGAGTGGGTGATCAACGGCCAGAAGATGTGGATCACCAACGGCAGCTTCGCCGACGTGATCATCGTCCACGCCGTCACCGACAAGAGCAAGGGCGCCCGCGGCGGCGTGAGCGCCTTCATCGTCGAGAAGGACTACCCCGGCTTCAAGGTCGGCAAGGTCGAGCACAAGATGGGCCTCAGGGCCTCGCACACGGCCAGCCTCTTCTTCGAGGACATGCGCGTGCCGGCCGAGAACGTGCTCGGCGGAGTGGGCCACGGCTTCCAGGTGGCCATGAAGACCCTCGACATCGGCCGCTGCGGCCTCGGCGGCAGCAGCGTGGGCTCGGCCAAGGAGGCCTTCGAGCTGAGCCGGCGCTACGCGATCGAGCGCCACCAGTTCGGTCGCTCGATCGCCGAGTTCCAGGCCATCCAGTTCAAGCTGGCCGAGATGGCGGTCAAGATCTACACCATGGAGCAGATCGTCTACGACTGCGCCCGCAAGGTGGACGCCGGCAAGCAGGCCACCCTGGAGAGCAGCATCGTCAAGCTCTACTGCACCGACATGGCCAGCCAGGTGATTGACGAGGCCATCCAGATCCACGGCGGCATGGGCTTCTCGCGCGAGCTGCCGCTGGAGCGCATGTACCGCGACGCCCGGGTGACCCGCATCTTCGAGGGCACCAACGAGATCCAGAAGCACGTGATCGCCCGCGAGCTGCTCAAGCAGGCCGGCTACAGGATGCACAGCCGCACGTAGGTAGGGCTGAAGGATGAAGGATGAGGGAGGCAGCAGCCCCGCTTGCTGCT
>DAOLDO010000371.1:0-6527 GCA_035327325.1 Chloroflexaceae bacterium
GTCGCTCGCTCCGCTCGCTGTGTGAGGTGTGATCGGCTACGAGCCCGGCCGCCAAAGACTCACACCTCACACCTCACACCTCACACCTCACACCTCACACCCCATCGAGCTGGCAGGAGCGTAGAGCGCCAGGCAACCAACGTAGGAGAATATCGTCTTATGAACCGCATCCTGGTCACGGAGAAGATCGCCCCCGAGGGCCTCGCGGTGCTCCAGCGCGCCGGCGAGGTGGACGTGCGGCTCGACCTCGACAGGGCGGCCCTGCTCGGGGCGGTCGGCGACTACGACGCCCTGGTGGTCCGCTCGGCCACCAAGGTCACCGCCGAGGTGATCGAGGCCGGCCGGCAGCTGCGCGTGATCGGCCGCGCTGGCACCGGGGTTGACAACATTGACGTCGAGGCCGCCACCAGGCGCGGCATCATCGTGGTCAACGCCCCCGCCTCCAACAACGTCGCCGTCGCCGAGCTGACGATCGGCCTGCTGATCGCCCTGGCCCGCTCCATCCCCCAGGCCCACGGCTCGCTCCAGAGCGGCAGATGGGAGCGCGCGAAGTACGTCGGCTGGGAGGTGCGCGGCAAGACCCTCGGCCTGGTCGGCCTGGGCCGCATCGGCACCGAGGTGGCGGTGCGCGCCAGGGCCCTCGAGATGCAGCTGCTCGCCTACGACCCGGTGGTCTCGCTCGACCGGGCCGAGCAGATCGGGGTCGAGCTTGTGACCCTGGACGAGCTGCTCGCCCGCAGCGACGTGGTCTCGCTCCACGTGCCCCTGGTGGACCAGACGCGCAACCTGCTCGACGCAGGGCGCATCGCCAAGATGAAGCGCGGCGCCTACATCATCAACGCGAGCCGCGGCGGCGTGGTTGACGAGGAGGCGCTGCTGGCGGCCCTGGCGAGCGGGCAGCTGGGCGGGGCGGCCCTCGACGTCTTCAGCCACGAGCCGCCCGACCCCGAGGCCGACATCATCCACCACCCGAAGGTGATCACGGTGCCCCACATCGGCGCCTCGACCGCCGAGGCCCAGATCTCGGCCGGTAGCGAGGTGGCCGAGGGCGTGGCGGCGGCCCTGACCGGGGCGACCCCGCGCTACGCGGTCAACGCGCCCTTCGTGGCGCCCGAGGCGTGGGGCGTGCTCAAGCCCTATCTGGCCCTCGGCCGCGCCATGGGCCGCCTGATCTGCCAGCTGGTGGCCGACCCGGTGCGCAGCTACGACCTGGTGCTGGGCGGCGAGCTGGCCCACATTGACGGCCAGCCGGTGCGCCTGGCCGTGCTCGAGGGCCTGCTCGAGGCCAACAGCCCCGTGCGGGTCACGCCGGTCAACGCGCCGCTGATCGCCCGCGAGCGGGGCGTGCGCCTGACCGAGCGCACCGACCCCGACGCCGAGAGCTACGCCGGCCTGCTGACCGTGGCCGTGCAGACAGCCGACGAGGTGCGGGTCTTCAGCGGCACGGTGCTGCGCGGCGAGCCCCACATCGTCCAGGCCGACGGCTACTTCGTAGACTTCGTGCCCCAGGGCGCCCTGCTCTTCACCTACCACCGCGACCGCCCGGGCATGATCGGGCGCGTCGGCACGCTGCTCGGCGGCGCCGATGTGAACATCTCCGGTATGTACGTGGGCCGCCGCGCCCCCCGCGAGCAGGCCATGATGGTGCTCACCCTCGACGAGCCCGCCCCGCCCGCCGTCCTCGCGATGATCGAGGCCGAGGAGGATATCCAGCGCGCGATCGGGGCCGTGCTGTAGCCCGTCCCTCACCCCCTGTCCCCCTCTCCCGCGCGCGGGAGAGGGGCTTTCGTTACCGCCCTGCTGATTCGCCTGCCGCCTCTCACACAAGGGGGCAGGGGGGGTGAGGGCCAGCAAGCGCGGCGTCGAGCGAGATCTGAGAGCCGAGGCGCAGCGTGATCGAGGAATACCGAAGCCGGCTTGACGCTGCTCTCCCCGAGCTACGGCGGGCTGCGGCGCACGCAGGAGTGCGGTACAATTGGGCAATTCGCCTCGATGATGCGGCGCACGCAGGAGTGCGGTACAATTGGGCAATTCGCCTCGATGATAAGGGCCTCTCCCGTGCGCAAAGTGCTCTACCTTCTCGGGGAGCTAACCGACGCCGACGCCGACTGGCTCGTCGCCAACGGCGAGCGCCGCGCCGTCCCGGCCGGCGCCCCGATCATTGAGGAAGGGCGCCCTGGCCCGGCCCTCTTCATTGTGCTCGACGGCGCGCTCACGGCCACCGTCGCCGCCCTCGGCGGCCAGGAGGTCGAGCGCCTCATCTGCGGCGCGGTCGCCGGCGAGATCTCCTTTGTTGACGGCCGCCCCCCCTCGGCCACCGTCAGGGCCAGCGAGCCCGCCCTCGTCCTCGCCGTCCCGCGGCAGCTGCTCGCCGCCAAGCTCCAGGCCGACCAGGGCTTCGCCGCCCGCTTCTACAAGGCCATCGCCATGTTCCTCTCCGACCGCCTGCGGGGCAAGATCGAGATGCTCGGCGACGGGCCCGCCCGCCTCGACGCGGATACGCTCGAGGCCGACGAGCTCGACCCCCACCAGCTCGACAGCCTGTACCTCGCCGGCCAGCGCTTCGAGCGCATGCTCCGCCAGCTCGCAGGTAGGTAGGAGCAGCACCGCGTGGAGCGACAGATTTTCCGCAAGGCCGCCCTCGACCGTCTCAGCTCGCCCGACCAGGTCGACCAGCCGCTCCAGATCGCCCGCTCCCCGGGCCGGCTTCTGCGCCATGGCGTCGGCGAGTGGCTGCGGGGCCGCGCCGCCCGCATGGAGCGGGGCAAGGCCCGCCGCGTACACACCCCGACCGTTGTGCAGATGGAGGCGGTGGAGTGCGGCGCGGCCGCCCTGGCGATCGTGCTCGCCTACCACGGTCGTGTCGTCCCCCTCGAAGAGCTGCGGGTGGCCTGCGGGGTGTCGCGCGACGGCAGCAACGCCGCCAACATCGTCAAGGCCGCCCGCAGCTATGGCCTGCTCGCCAAGGGCTACGCCAAGCCCGCAGAGGCCCTGCTCGCCCTCCAGCTCCCGCTGATCGCCTTCTGGAACTTCAACCACTTCGTGGTGCTCGAGGGCTTCGGCCCCGGCCGCGTCTTCCTCAACGACCCCGCGGGCGGCCCCCGCGTCGCCAGCGCCGAGGAGTTCGACGAGGCGTACACCGGCGTCGTGCTGGTCTTCGAGCCCGGCCCCGGCTTCGTGCGCGGCGGGCACCGGCCGAGCCTGGCCGGGGCCTTACGCGCGCGCCTCGCGGGGGTGGGTCGCCACATCGCCCTGGCCGTCCTCGCCACGCTGGCCCTGGCCGCGCCCGGGCTCGCCGTGCCCATCCTGCTCCAGCGCTTCGTCGACGGGGTTCTCGTCGCGGGAACGGCCGGGCTGGTCACGCCGCTGCTGATCGGGCTGGCCCTCGCCGCGGCCCTGCGGGCGGTCCTCACCTGGCTGCAGCAGCGGCTGCTGCTGCGCCTCGAGCTGAGGCTGGCCCTGCGCGACGCCGGGGCCTTCTTCCGCCACGTCCTTGGCCTTCCGTACGCCTTCTTCACCCAGCGCTACGCGGGCGAGGTCGGCGCGCGGCTCGCGATCAACGACCGGGTCGCCGCGCTGCTCAGCGGCGAGCTGGCCACGGCCGCGCTGAATGTGGTGCTGGTGGCCGTGTACGCCCTGCTGATGCTCTGGTACGACCCCTGGCTCACCCTGGTCGCCCTCGGCGCGGCCCTGCTGAACGTCGTCGCCCTCACGCTGATCGCCCGCGGCCGACGCGATGCGAGCCGCCGCCTCGTGACCGACCGCGGCAAGCTCCTCGGCGCGACCTACGGCGGCCTCGAGATGATCGAGACGCTCAAGGCGGGCGGCGCCGAGGGCGACTTCTTCGCCCGCTGGGCCGGGCTCCACACCAAGGTGCTCAACGCCGAGCAGCGGCTCGCCGTCTTCACCCAGGTGCTGGCGGTGGCCCCGCCCCTGGTCGCCGCCCTGAGCACCGCGGCCATCCTGACCCTCGGCGGCCTGCGCGTGATCGACGGCGCCCTCACCATCGGTATGCTCGTGGCCTTCCAGAGCCTCGCCGCCAGCATGCTCGCGCCCGTCGGCCGCCTGGTGAGCCTCGGCGGCAGCCTGCAAGAGCTCGAGGCCGAGCTCGCCCGACTCGACGACGTGGCGCGCTACCCTGCCGAGCCGCCCGGTCCCGCCCTGTCCCCCGAGGAGCTGCCCGCCGGCGCGCGGCTCGAGGGGCGGATCGAGCTGCGCGAGGTCACCTTCGGCTTCAGCCCCCTCGCCCCGCCCCTGATCGAGGGCCTCAGCCTCCATGTGCCGCCGGGCGCCCGCGTCGCCCTGGTCGGCGGCTCGGGGAGCGGGAAGTCGACCGTCGCCAGGCTGATCGCGGGGCTCTACAGGCCCTGGACGGGCGAGATCCTGCTCGACGGGCGGCCGCGCGACAGCGTCCCCCGCCCCGTCCTCGCCCGCTCCGTGGCCATGGTCGACCAGGAGATCGCCCTGGTCTCCGGCAGCGTGCGCGAGAACCTGACCCTCTGGGACGAGAGGATCGGCGACGAGGCCCTCGACGCGGCCACGGGCGACGCCGCGATCCGCGCCGAGCTGATGGCCCGCCCCGGCGGCTACGACGCCGAGCTGGAGGAGGGCGGGCGCGACCTGAGCGGCGGACAGCGCCAGCGGCTCGAGCTCGCCAGGGCCCTGGCCCTCGAGCCGAGCATCCTGGTCCTCGACGAGGCCACCAGCGCCCTCGACCCGCCCACCGAGGAGCAGATCGACGCCGCCCTGCGCCGGCGCGGCTGCACCTGCCTGATCGTCGCCCACAGGCTCAGCACGGTGCGCGACGCCGACGAGATCCTCGTCCTGGATGCGGGGAGAGTGGTGCAGCGGGGGCGCCACGACGAGCTGATCCGCGCCGGGGGCCTCTACGCGCGGCTCATCCAGGGCGAGGGCGCCGACTGATGGACGCCCCCCGCGATGTCGCCGCCCTGCTCGCCGCCTGCCGCCTCGTCGGCGACGCCCTCGGCGTGCCGGTTGTTGCTCACCCCGCCCTTGAGGGGCCGGGGCAGCGCGCCGACCCGCTGGTCGCCATCGCCCACGCCTCGCGGGTTCGCACGCGCCGCGTGCTGCTGCGGGGCGAGTGGTGGCGCGACGACGGCGGCCCCCTGCTGGGCTACAGGCAGGACGGCCTCGCCCCGGTGGCGCTGCTCCCGCGCGGCCAGGGCCGCTACGCCCTGGTCGAGCCCGCCACCGGCGCCGAGCGGCCCGTCGACGCCGAGGCGGCGGCGACCCTGAGCCCGTTCGCGGACCAGCTCTACCGTCCGCTGCCCGAGGGGTCGGTGGGCGGGCGCGACGTGCTGCGCTTCGTCCTGCGCGGGCAGGCCGGCGACCTGCGCCTCGTGGCCCGCGTGGGCCTCGTCGCCGGGCTGCTGGCCCTGCTCGCGCCCCTGGCGACGGCGTACCTGGTCGAGTCCCTGCTGCCGACAGGGGAGCGGGGCATGCTGCTGCTCGTGGGGCTGGGGCTGGCCGTAGGGGCGGTAGCGGCGGGGGCGTGCGAGGCGGCGCGCAACATCGCCCTGCTGCGGATCGAGGGCCGGCTCGACGCGGCCCTGCAGGCGGCCGTGATCGATCGGCTCGTCAGCCTGCCGGCCGCCTTCTTCCGCGGCTACACCGCGGGCGACCTGGGCGATCGAGCGATGGGCGTGGGCGAGCTGCGGCGGCGCCTGAGCGAGACTACGGTGAACGTCGCCCTGGCCGCACTCTTCTCGCTCTTCAGCCTGGGGCTGCTCTTCGCCATCGACTGGGGGCTGGCCCTGCTCGCCCTCGGGCTGATCGGGGCCTTCGCCCTGATCAGCTGGCCGATCCTGCGCCTGATGCTGCGCCGCCAGCGCGCCCTGAGCGCCCTGGAGGGCCAGATCGCGGGGCTGGTGCTGCAGCTGCTCCTCGGGATCGCCAGGCTGCGCGTTGCCGGCGCCGAGGCGCGGGCCTTCGCGCGGTGGGAGGCGGCCTTCCGGCGGCGGAAGGAGCTGGCGCGCCGGCTCGGGGCGGCCAGCGGTGTCGCCGCCGTGTGGAACGCCGCCTTCCCGGTGCTGATGACCGCGGCCGTGGTCGCCGCCGTGTCGCTCGGGGGCGGCCCGCGGCTCACCACGGCCGAGTTCCTCGCCTTCGCGGCGGCCCTCGGGCAGCTCGTCGCGGCCCTGGTGGCCCTCGGCGCGACCGCGGGCGAGGCCACCCAGGCGGCGCCCCTCTACGAGCGGGCCCAGCCCATCCTCGCCGCCAGCCCCGAGGCCGATGCGGCGCAGGCCTACCCCGGCGAGCTGACCGGCGCCATCGCCCTCGAGGGCGTGAGCTTCGCCTACCGGGAGGGCGGGCCCCTCATCCTCGACGACATCTCGCTAAGGATCGAGCCAGGGGAGTACGTAGCCCTGGTCGGGCCGTCGGGATCGGGCAAATCGACCCTGCTGCGGCTGCTGCTCGGCTTCGAGCGGCCCACGGCGGGGGCGGGCACCTCGGACGGGCGGGACCTGGCCAGCCTCGACCCCCGGGGGGGGGCGCGGCAGGCGGGG
>DAOLDO010000372.1:0-6512 GCA_035327325.1 Chloroflexaceae bacterium
GCTCCTTACGTTTGGAGAAGGCGAGGGCCTCGAAGCGCTCCGTGGCCCCGCCGGTGCCCAGAGCCGCTGCCAGGTCCTCGGGGATGGGCGTGGTGCGGGGGGCGGTTTCGAGCTCCAGGGTCACCTCTACCGTGTCGCCTCCCTTTAGCCCGGACGCCTCGCGATGGGCCTTGCTCAGCGGAATGAGGTATTTGTCACCCATCACCGCGACGGTGCTGGCATAGCTGTAGCTGGCGATAGAGACCATGACTGCGGGTTTCTTGCCGCTGCCCAGCTCTGCAATGTTTTCGGGCGGTACCTCGATTCCGGTGTTGTTGCCCATGGCCAGAATCGTCGTCGAAAATGTGGTCTTCATGCTGCCTCCGTGCTGCGCGCTTGCCCAGCAGGAGTATACACTGGAGCTGTGCGCCCGAGCTCTGCCACGACGGCTTCCGTGAGGCTCGGGAGGTCGCAACGTATTCCTGCGAGGAGCAAGGAGGAGCTCGATGCGGGTTGCAGTCTTCTCCGACATCCACGGCAACGCCGTGGCGCTCGAGGCGGTGCTTGCCGATTGTGAGGCCCGTGGGGCCGAGCGGCTGCTCTGCCTGGGCGACGCGGTCCAGGGCGGCCCCCAGCCGGCCGAGATGGTCGCTCGGCTCCGCGCCCTGGGCTGCCCCGTGGTGATGGGCAACGCCGACGTCTGGCTGCTCTCGGGTGAGGAGACGGGCAGCAAGCAGATCGACCCCGAGCGGCTGCTGCATACGACGGCTTCAGATCTCGAACCGTAGTGTCGCTTCAGCGAAGCGAGCCTGCGCTCCTGAGGAGACGAAAAAGCGCTCGGATGACCCGTGGCGCACGGTCGAAATCGTCGAGCATCGGTCGACTATCTGGTGCGAGTGACACTGCATCCTCGCAGTGACCCTGCCGTGGGAATGCTCGTATGGGCGAAGCCGAAGACGCCGCGCGCTTCTACGCCGAAACGTTTCACGACTCGTCGATCACGGCCGTGTACCGCGCCCCGGGCGACTTTCCATCGGGGAAGCAAGGGGATGTATTGACGGTCGAGTTTACCGTCATCTCGAACGGAGGACACCGTGGGACTCTTGACCTTCAGTATCAACATCACCTTGGACGGCTGCGTCGACCACCAGGAAGGAATCGCCGACGACGAGACACACGCCTTCTTCACCCGCCTCATGGACGAGAGCGGGGCGATGCTGTGGGGCCGCGTCACCTACGAGATGATGGAGAGCTCCTGGCCGGCGGTTGCCCACGGCAACGCGGAGGCGCCGCCGGCGCTGCGCGAGTGGGCGGTCAAGCTGGAGGCCAAGCCGAAGTACGTGGTGTCGTCGACGCGAAAGGACTTCCCGTGGGCCAACAGCCACCACATCGCCGGTGACCTGAGCGCGGGTATACAGAAGCTCAAGGACGCGACCCCAGACGGCGTGCTCCTCGGTAGCGGTACGCTCGCGACTGAGCTGGACCGGCTGGATCTGATCGACGAGTACAAGTTTCTCGTCCACTCTCGGATCGCCGGCCACGGCCCGACCCTGTACGAAAGCGGGCTGCCCAGCACGCGACGGCTTGAGTTTGTCTCAGCGACGCCGCTCCGCTGCGGCGCGGTCGCCATGCACTACCGCCGCGCGCGCTGACTCGGAGGTGGGTCGTGTCGCCTAACACTATGCTGCACTCAGACGGGCCTCGCGTTACGCGGCCCGCCGGTGAGCGCGAACGCTCGGTGACCGCCACCCATGTTCGAAGGCTTCCCCCAGATGTCTAAAGATTTCGGTCCGCACGCACAGCTGCGGGACGCGAGTGAACTACGTGGTGGCGGCCACTTGGGTACGCCGTAGCAACCAGGCAACACCGAGGCAGGTCGCAGGAGGGGTGAGGCCGCCAACAAGGGGCGGCGCCAACCTGAGGGAGCGTCTAGCATGAAACTGACGACCATGACTTCGTCTAGGAGGACGACGATGCGAGAACTGATGATCGACTTCATCACCTCCCTCGACGGGTACGCGTCGGGCGAGGGCTGGCCCGGCTGGTGGGGTCTGGAGGGACCCGAGTACCTCGCCTGGCTCGGCGAGCAGCCCGAAGTCACCTACCTGATGGGAGCAAACACCTACCGGCTGATGTCGGGCTTCGCCGCTGGCGAGCTGCCCGGGGGAGCAGACGAGGAGGAGGCTTCGCTCGACCAACTGAAGCGAGCGTCGAAGGTGGTGTTCTCCTCATCGCTCGAGGAGCCACTCATGTGGGCCAACTCCACCCTCGTGCGCGGCGACGCCGTCGAGTACGTCCGGGCAATGAAGCGCGACGGCACCGGTCTGCTCAGTACGCTCGGCAGCCTCAGCCTCAGCCGCTCGCTGCTCCGTGCCGGCCTCGTCGATCGCTTCCGTGTCGTCATCTTTCCGGTGATCACCGGCGCCACGGGTGCAGAACGCATCTACGACGGCTATCCCGACGTGGCCCTCGAGATGATCGACCACCGCACCTTCGACGGCCGCACCCAGCTGGTCGAGTACCGGCCCCGGGTGATGGAGCACCCACCGCTCTCGCCGACCCCGTGAGGTCGTCGTCCGAAGCAGGCCCGCTCGTGGTGGACGATGCGCTTCGACGCTCTCCAGAGCTTCGACGTGTCTCACGCTCGACATGGCCTACATAGCGCTCCGCTTCCCTTCTCCACACGTGCAAAGACCCCGACAAAGGAGACACCTGTGACCGACTCGAAGGCCCTCACGCTGGACGTGCCCGGCGCGGTCCTGACCTACGAGGTGCGCGAGGCCCGGACGTCGGGCGGCGCGCCGCCGTTGTTTATCCTCGGCTCACCCATGGCCGCGTCGGGTTTCGCGCAGATCGTCGACGCCTTCCCCGACCGTACGGTCATCACCTACGACCCGCGGGGCGCCGAACGCAGCACGCTCGCGCCCGACGGCGAGGTGACGCCCGAGACCCACGCCGACGACTACCACCGTGTGGTCCAAGCCGTCGGCCGCGGCCCGGTGGACGTGTTCGCCTCCAGCGGCGGCGCGGTCAATGTGCTGGCGTGGGTCGCCGAGCACCCGGAGGACCTCCGGACGGTCGTGGCGCACGAGCCGCCGCTGTGGGCACTCGTCGAGGACCGAGAGATGACGCGTGCGGCCGCCGCCGACATCGTCGCGACCTACCAGCGCGACGGGTTTGGCCCGGCGATGGCCAAGTTCATCCAGCTCGTCATGCACCGCGGCCCGCTGGCCGATGACTACCTTGATCAGCCAGCGCCCGATCCTGCGATGTTCGGGCTGCCCACTGAGGACGACGGTTCGCGCGACGACCTGCTGCTGGGGAGGAACATGGCGACGATGCCGTGGTTCGAGCCCGACTTGGACGCGCTGCGGGCGCCCGCCGTACGGCTCGTCCCTGCCGTCAGCGCGACCGGGGAGGGCACGATGGCGTACCGTGGTGGCTCGGCCCTGGCAGCTGCGCTGGGCATTGAGCCCGTGGTGTTCCCGGGCGACCACGGCGGGTTCGCCACGAGCGAGTGGTCGCCCACCAACGACCCCGCGGCCTTCGCTGCGAAGCTGCGCGAGGTGCTTGCCGGCTGAGGCACCCGAGGCGAAACCATCTGGCCCGCGCGTCCTCGAACATCCGCCGGTGCTTCGTCTCCGCTGGGGGCCGCGGGGTCAGGGCAAGAAGTGGGCGTAGGAGGGCACGTGGTTTCGACACGTTCGCCCAGATTCTTGGTTTCGCATAATCCCTGGGGAGCAGCAGATCTGGAACCTCAGAGAGGGCTGACGAGTGTGCGTAGCGGCATTGCGGCCTCAGCGAAGAGCGACCTGTGATCCAGCTGCTGCGGCCGCTTGACTTTGCCCCTATAGGAAGGTGTACCATAGCTGCGTCGTGCCGTCTGGCTCGTCAACGAGGAGCCTCATGTACAAGATCAGCGACTTTGCCGCACTCAGCCGGGTGTCGGCCAAGATGCTACGGCACTACGCAGCCATCGGCCTGCTTACGCCGGCCTACACCGACCGGCTGACCGGCTACCGCTACTACACGCCCGACCAGCTGACGCGTCTCAATCGCATCGTCGCGCTGAAAGACCTTGGCTTCCCGCTTGAGCAGATTGGGACGCTCCTCGACAGCGGGCTGTCTGCCGATCAGCTCCACGATGCCCTGCTCCAACGACGGGAGCAGGTGGCGCAGCGCATCGTCGAGGAGCAGCGCCGCCTCGCCGAGATCGACCGGCGCCTTGGCCAGCTCGGGGCGAGGCGGCCCACCTATGAGGTGCTGCTGCGGCCCGTGACCCCCCTGCCCGCCGTCGCCAGCCGCGTGATCGTCGCCGATGAGCGCGAGGTGAGCGATGTGCTCCACGCCGTCGAGCAGTACGTGGCGCGTGCGCGGGCCCGTGCGGCCCAGCCGGCGATGGTGGTCTACCACGCCTGCGCGCCGGGTGCCGTCGAGGTCGAGGTCGCCGTGCCGGTCACGACGCTTGTCACCGGGGCATCCTGGGCTCAGCCCGCGACATTGCCGGGCGCGCCGCTGATGGCCTGCGTCGTCCACACTGGCGACGACGCGGGCCTCCCCGACGCGTGCGATGCGCTCCACGAGTGGGTCGCCGTCCACGGCTACCGCCCCGCTGGCCCCTACCGCGAGCGCTACCTCCGCTACCACGCGGGGCGGGCCAGCCCGCTCCCCCCCGCCCTGAGCGCCCCGCACCCCCAGGCGGCCGTGACCGAGCTGCAGCTGCCGGTTGTGCCGGTGACCGCGGCGTAAGTACCCCGCTCACCATCCGCCAGACGAAATCGAAGCCAGCCCGCTGGGGCTGGAGAGGAGCCTGTGCCGTGCGTTATCGCCCGCTCGGCCGCACCGGGGTGCAGGTCAGCGCCCTGTGTCTCGGCTGCATGAACTTCGGCGGCCGCGCCGACGAACGCACATCCGCCGCGATCATCGACCGGGCCCTCGACGCCGGGGTGAACTTCGTCGATACCGCCGATGTCTACGGCCACGACCCCGCCGACTTTCAGGTGGGGCGCGGACGCAGCGAGGAGATCGTCGGGCGGGCACTGCGCGCCGGAGGGCGGCGCGAGCGGGTCGTGCTCGCCACCAAGGCCCACTTCCCGATGGGCGACGACCCCAACGCCCGCGGCAACACCCGCCGCCACCTGATCGCGGCCTGCGAGGCCTCGCTGCGCCGCCTGCAGACCGACCACATCGACCTGTACCAGCTGCATCACCCCTCCAACGATGTCCCGATCGACGAGACACTGCGGGCGCTCGACGACCTGGTGCGGGCGGGCAAGGTGCGCTACCTCGGCACCAGCGCCTTCGCCGCCTGGCAGCTCCTCGAGTCGCTCTGGGTGTCGAAGGAGCACGGGCTCAACCGCATCGTGTGCGAGCAGCCGCCCTACCACCTGCTCGACCGGCGCGCCGAGCGCGAGCTGCTGCCGATGGCCCGGACCTACGGCCTCGCGGTGCTCCCCTGGTCGCCCACCGCCGGCGGCTTCCTCGCCGGGCGCTACCGCCGCGGCCAGCCGCTCCCCGTGGGCTCGCGCTTCGACGGCTTCTGGCGCTCGGCCGCCGCGGCGCAGTTCAGCGACACGGCCTTCGACGTGCTCGACGTCGTGCTGGCGCTCAGCGCAGAGAAGGGCTGCACACCGGCGCAGCTTGCCCTGGCCTGGTGCGCCGGGCAGCCCGGGGTCACCAGCCCGATTATTGGCCCGCGCACCCCCGAACAGGTGGACGATGCGCTGGGCGCACTGGCTATCGAGCTGACCGACGTGGACCGCTCACGGCTTGACGCGGCGGCGCCGCCCGGGCGGGCCACCGTGCCCTACTACGGTGCCGACGGCTTCGCCTGGACGACCTGGGGGCCGCACCGCCATCGCTGGTAGGCCGCCCACCTCATCGACGACACAAGAGAGGATTGGACGATGCGTATTGGGCTCCAGATCATCCGCTTCGACTGGCCGGGGGCGCCACAGAACATCGGCGAGCGGCTCGGGGAGATCGCTAGCAGCGCCGACGAGGCCGGCTTCGCCAGCCTGTGGGTGATGGACCACTTCTTCCAGATCAGCTTCAGCGGGCCGCCCGAGGAGCCGATGCTGGAGGGCTACACCGCGGCGGCACACCTCGCGGCCCACAGCCGGCGGGCCCGCGTCGGCGTACTCGTCGGTGGGGTGCAGTACCGCCACCCGGGCATCTTGCTCAAGACCGCGACGACGCTCGACGTGCTCTCGGGCGGGCGGGCTTACCTCGGCCTCGGCGCGGGCTGGTTCGAGGCCGAGTCGCGCGGGCTGGGCGCGCCCTTCCCGCCGCTGGGCGAGCGCTTCGAACAGCTGGAGGAGACGCTCCAGATCGCGCAGCAGATGTGGCGCGACGTCGACTCACCCTTCCGCGGGCGCCACTACCAGCTGGAGCGACCGCTCTGCCGCCCGCAGCCGCTGAGCCGGCCGCGCCCGCCCATCCTCGTCGGCGGCGAGGGCGAGCGCAAGACCCTGCGGCTGGTGGCGCAGTACGCCGACGCCTGCAACCTGTTCGCGGGCGTCGGCGTGGAGCGG
>DAOLDO010000373.1:0-6481 GCA_035327325.1 Chloroflexaceae bacterium
AGGGCGGGCAGCGGGTCGAGGTGGGGGTCAACTAGGTGGGCTAGCGCGGTGTCAACGCAGGCGACCTTCGCACCCGAGTGGTCGAGGATGTAGGCGACCTCGTCGCTGGAGAGGCGGGTGTTGACCGCCACGAGGACGGCGCCGAGGATGGGGCAGGCGAAGTGTGCCTCGAGCAGGGGCGGGGTGTTGGGGCAGAGGAAGGCGACCCGGTCGCCCGGCCCGACGCCGAGGGCGCGCAGGGCGGCGGCGAGCCGGCGCGCCCGCTCGTCCAGTTCGGCGTAGGTGGCGCGGCGCTCGCCGTAGACCACGGCGGTGCGACCGGCGAAGACGCGGGCGCTGCGGGCAAGGAAGGCGCGGGGCGAGAGCGGCGCGAGCCAGACGTCGCCGAAGGGGATGTCGCTCATGGGAGCGCCTCCTCTGGTGCGTATTGCTACCGGCCGGGGGTCTGCGCGTAGTATACCCCCCGCGCGGGTGGGGTGCAATGGGGTACCCGGCAGGGGCGCCCCTGCCGGCGGGGCGACTCTGCCGGGCGGCGCGTCACCCGGGCCCGCCGCTAGACGGCGATCTCCACGAGGAGCTCCCCGCGCCAGTGGCGCAGCGTGTAGGGGCGCCCGAGCGAGGCGATCAGGCGCCGCACCGGCGTGTTCTCGGCGAGGACGGTGGCGCGCACGGCGCTGACGGCGGCGTCGCGCGCGGCGTCGGCCATGTGGCCGGCCACGGCGCGGCCGATGCCCTCGCGCTGGTAGGCGTCGGCCACGACAATCGCGCCCTCGGCCACGGCCGGCTCGGCGCCGGCGCGAGCCAGCTCGCCGACGGCCACGATCGGCGCCGCCTCGCCGCCGGCCCGGGCCACCAGGACGATGCGGCCCGCGTCGGGGCGGGCCAGGCGCTCGGCCTCGGCGCGGGCGCGCTCGGGGTGCATGGCCCCGGGGGTCAGGTAGCGGCGGGCCACGGTCTCGGGCGAGAGGGCGCCGAGCATCGCCGCCAGGGCCTCGGCGTCGCCGGGGCCCGCCCGACTGATGCTGATCGGTCGCCCCCGGCGCGTGCGCAGGCGCGCGGGGCGGGGCACGGGGCTGGCGAGCATCGTCAGACCTCCTTCTCGGGGCGGAAGACCATGCAGGTCGTCGTCGCGTGGGCGTAGAGGCGCCCGGCCGCGTCGGTGACGCGGGCCTCGGCCGTGGCGATGCGCCCGCCGACGTGGATCACCCGGCCCTCGCAGCGCACCAGGCCGCTGCCCACGGTCAGGGCGCGCAGGAAGCTCACCTTCAGCTCGACCGTTGTGTACCCGGCCCCCGCTGGCAGGGTGCTCTGGATCGCGCAGCCCATGGCCGAGTCGCAGAGGGTGCTGACCACGCCGCCATGCACGCTGCCGATCGGGTTGTAGTGGAACTCGGCCGGGTCGAGGGTGAAGCTCACCCGCCCCTCGTCGATCGCCTCGATGCCCATGCCGAGCAGCACCGCCACGGGCGGCGGCGGCACCTCGCCCCGTGCGATCGCCTCGAGGAAGACGCGCCCCGGCGTCACCCTGGCGGCCCTGGCCGAGGTGGCCGGGTCATCCCAGACGACGGTGCGGCTGCGGGCGGTGGTCTCAGCGCTGCTCGTCATAGCTCCGGCTTTCTGTGTCGTGGGCGGCCTCGCTCAGGGGGGCGACCGCGAGCTGGGCGAGGTACCAGCGCAGGTGCTCGACGGCGTGGCGCAGGGGCGCCGGGTCGGCGTAGAGGCGGCCGAGCATGATCGCGCCCTCCATCGTCGCCGTGATCACGGTGGCGACGGCGCGCGGGTCGGCCTCGGGGCGCAGCTCGCCGCGGGCGACGCCGGCCTTCACCGTCGCGCCGATCAGCTTCTGGAGCCTGGTCATGCCCTCCTGGGCCCTGGCCCGCAGGGCCTGGTCGGTGTCGTCGGCCTCGACGGCCGTGTTGAGGATCGGGCAGCCCCCGGCGATGGGCGGGGCCTCGAGGTAGGCGGCGAAGACCTGGACGATCGCCGCGAGGCGCGCGGGCGCGCCCTCGACCCCGGCGAGGGCCGCGGCGAAGCGGGCGGCCACCACCTCCACCGCGTAGTCGAACGCGGCCAGGGCCAGGGCCTCTTTGCTCGGGAAGTGGTTGTAGATGCCGCCCTTCTCCAGCCCCGTCGCCCGCGTCAGCTCGCTCATGCTCGTGCCGCTGTAGCCCAGGGTGTTGAACACTGGCGCCGCCCGCTCGACGATCCGCCGCCTGGTCTGCTCCCCTTTCGCCATGGTCGTGCCCTCCAAAAAAATCCGACCGTTCGGTTTTATTTAGTGTAACATATCAGGCCCCCGCACGCAAGGGCGCGGGCCGGAGATCGGCCAAAGGGCCGAGGGACGGGCCGGGCCGCCCCTCTTGCCGCGGCCCCGCGGCTCCTCTATACTGTGGCTGGTAGCGCCAGCGCACGCCGTGACTCAGCCAGAGAGAGGGGCGCTCTATGCTGCAAGGCTTCCCACAGGGCCACGCCCTGGTGATCGGAGTTGGCGCCTACGCCGACGAGCGCTGGAACGTGCCCACGGCGGCCCGTGACGCGCAGGGCCTCGCCCAAGTCCTGGGCGACCCCGCCACCGCCGGCTACAGCCTGCGCAACCTCGAGCTGCTCCGCGACCGCGAGGCGACGCGTAGCGGCGTAATGCGGGCGCTGCGGCGCCTGGCCGACCGCGCCGCGCCCGACTCGGTCGTGCTGATCAGCTTCTCCTGCCACGGAGCCCAGGGCACCGATGGGCTCTACTACCTGGCCACCAGCGACGCCAGGTTCGCCGAGGACGAGCGCATCGTCGCCGACACCGGCGTCTCAGTCGCCGAGCTGGCCCGGGCTCTCCGCCAGATCGGCGCCCGCCACCTGCTCCTCCTGGTGAACGCCTGCTACGCGGGCCAGGTCGGCTCGCGGCTTGGGCCGGTCGGGTTCGGCCCCGAGGGTGCCAGCCCCGGGCGCGGACGGATGCTGCCCGACGAGGCCGGCAACGAGCTGGTCGCCAGCGGCGAGGGCCGGGCGATCATCACGGCCGGCAGGCCGGAGCAGCGCTCCTATTTCCTCAGCGACCGGGACTACAGCTTCTTCGGCCAGGCCCTGATCGACGCCGCCTCAGGCGCCGGGATTGGCGGCTATAGTGGCTATGTCGGCCTCTTCGAGCTCTACGAGAGCGTCCACAGGCAAGTGACCGGCGCGGTTCGGCGCGAGGTCGGCGAGATGCAGGAGCCGGTTCTGACCCTGCTGCAGGGCGTCGGCACCTTCCCCGTGGCCAGCTATCGAGGGGTGACCGGCAAGGCCGAGCTGCTCAGCGCCCGCCCGCCGGCCGGGGCCGCGGTGCGCGAGGTGCCTCCGATCAACCTCAGCTACACCGACAAGCGCTCGGTGATCAGCTTCGAGGGCGCGACGATCATGGGCGACAACCGGATCGGCAACGTCGTCCAGGGCGACCTCACGGTGATCGGCGGGAGCTACGTGCAGCAGCCCGAGGAGGAGCCCGATGACCCGCTGCGCCGGCTGCCCCTGCTGCGGGCCCGCGTGGAGGTGGCTCGCAACGTCGACGAGGACGAGCGCGACGACGCAGCCTTGAAGCTGCGCCAGGCCGAGCGAGCCCTGACCAATGGCGACCCGAAGCGGGCCCGCGAGCGCGTCGCCGAGGCCAGGGAGATCCTCCGGGAGATGAACAATGGGTACATCAACAGCGTGGTTCGTAAGCTCGAGAAGGTGCTCGTGGAGCTTGATAAGGCGCTGAAGGACCGAGACTGATCGAGGGGCGCGCTAAGGACTCGGCTTACCGCCTCGTGGCAGGGCCGCCGTGGCCCGGCCCTCAGCAACCTGGACCCGGCGCGATGGACCAGATCGTCTTCGAGTTCACGATCAGCCGCCAGCCCGACGCGACCTACAGCGCGAGCGTGCAGGTCCTGTCGCCGTCCCGCCGCTCGATCCTGACATCGGAGCCTGTGCCGCCAGGCCGTGAAGCTACTGACCGAGGCGCTGGAGATCATGCGCGACGCCGGCGAGATCACCTGGGATCGGCTGAGCGACCTGCACTACGAGCTCGGCAGCGTGCACGCGCGGCTCCGCGACTTCGAGGCCGCCGAGCAAGACCTGCGCGAGGCCCTGGAGCGGCGCGAGAAGGAGCACGGCAAAAATCACCCCCTCGTCGCGACCACCCTGTGGCAGCTCGGCGAGGTGGAGCTGGAGCTTGGCCGGCTCCCCGCAGCCAAGGGCCATCTGCGGCGCGCCCAGCGGATCACGTGCGCGCTCCAGGGGCCACTGCACCCCGAGACAGTGGCGATCACGCTCGAGCTGTGCGACCGTCTGGCGCAGGCCGGCGCCCCTCAGGAGGCCCGCAGCCTGCTCGAGCATGAGCTCGACCTAGCCATCGAGGTGGCGGGCCCCGACGACCCGGTCGTGGCGGCCTACAGCGAGCGGCTGGACGCCCTCGGCGTCGGCGGGGACAGCTAAGCCCGCCCTGGTCGGGCGGGCTCTTCGGGCAGGCGAGGGGCGCCCCTACGGCAGCGGCTTGCCGCCCGTCACGCCGACCACCTCGCCGACGATGTAGCTCGACTCCTCGGAGGCGAGGAAGACGAACACGGGCGCCAGCTCGGCGGGCTGGGCCGGGCGCTCCATGGGCGTGTCCTGGCCAAACTTCGAGCTCTGCTCGGGCGGCATGGTCGAGGGGATGAGCGGCGTCCAGACCGGGCCGGGCGCCACGACGTTCACGCGCACGCCCTGCTTGATCGCCAGCTCCGCCAGGGCCTTGCTGAAGGTCACGATCGCCCCCTTGGTCGAGGCGTAGGCCAGAAGCTGAGGCGAGGGCTGGTAGGCCTGGATCGAGGCGACGTTGATGATCGCCCCACCCGGCTTCATGTTGGGCAGGGCCGCCTTGCAGAGGTAGAAGATCGCGTAGATGTTGGTCCTGAAGGTGTGGTCCCACTCCTCCGAGCTGAACTCCTCGAGCTTCTCGTGGGTCATCTGAAAGGCGGCGTTGTTGACCAGGATGTCGAGCCGGCCGAACTCCTTGAGGGCCCGGTTCACCAGCACCTGGCAGTGCTGCTCCTGCCCGATGTCGCCGGGGATGGCCAGAGCCTTGCGCCCGGCCTCCTCGACGACGCGGCAGGTCTCCCTGGCGTCGGGCTCCTCGCTGAGGTAGGAGATCAGCACGTCGGCGCCCTCGCGGGCGTAGGCGAGGGCCACGGCCCTGCCGATGCCCGAGTCGCCGCCGGTGATCAGGGCGACCCGGCCGCTCAGGCGGCCGGCCCCTTTGTACGACTGCTCGCCGAAGTCGGGCTTCGGGTTCATCTCAGACTCGAGCCCGGGGGGCTGCTGCTCCTGCTTGGGGAAGGGCGGCTGCGGCTCCTGGGTCTTCGGGTCCTGCTGGCCTTTATCAACGGTCATTAGGTGTGACTCCTCCGTTTAGCTGGTCCGTCGGGACCAACCTGCAACTCCCGGGCCGTCAGGCGGCGCCGACGGCGCGCTCGGCGTCCGCGGCGGCGCCATGGCCCTCGAGCCAGGCGATCAGCAGCGGCGGGAGCTCGGAGGGGTCGCCCAAATCGGCCAGGCGGCGCTCGGCGGCGAGCAGCGGCAGGGCGGCGCGGTTGAGATCGAGCAGGGCCGCGTTGTGGCGCTCGACGAGCAGCAGGCTCGGCGCGACGGCGCCCGCCAGGGCCCGCCCCGCCAGGTCGGGGCGGCCGCCCCACATCGCGATCGCCCGCAGCTCGCCCGGACGGGCCGCGTCGGCGATCAGGGCGGCGGCGCCGGAGGCGCCGGTGGCGAAGCAGCTCACGGGCAGGCCGGCGGCCCAGGGCTGGCCGCGCAGCCAGGCGAGGATGGCGTGCAGGCGCGGGGCCTGGCGGCGCACGTCGAAGCGCCGGTGCTTGGTGAAGACGTCCTCGGCCAGCTCGTCCTGGGTGAGCAGGTTGGCCTGGAGGGTGGCCAGGCCGGTCGCGCGCAGGCCCTCGGCGAGCCCGGAGGGCGGGGCGGCGTGGCGGATCCCCGCGTCGCCGTAGAGCAGCACGACCGCGCCGCGCGGGTGGGCCGGCACTGTAAGGAGCCCGTCGAGGGCGCCCGGCTCGGGGCCGATGCGCACGTGGGCCTCGACAGGATCGTGGTCAATCCTGAGTGGCATTGGTTGGCTCGATGTGGCGCGGCGGCGCCGCGTCACGCTAGACAGAGTTACCCCTGGTGAAGCAACTTGCGGGCCCCGGCGGGGCGCCGGCTGTCGGGAGCTTCCCTGTGGGGCAGGTGTGGGGGAGTGCGCGCAGGGCGAGGCCCGCGCCACAGGGGCGCGGGTGAGGGCTGCGACGGCCCGCGTACTGCTCCTCGGCAGCGGGCTCCCGGCTGGCGTTGGGGCGCCCCAGGGTGGGCGCCCACGTTGGGGCGCCCTTACGGCCCGGCGGGCTGGCGTTGGGGGGGGGGGCGGGTCAGGCGACCGGCTCGGGGGCGGGCTCGCGGGGGATGTCGCGCAGGGGGCTGAGCGCGCGGATCCGCTCGGTGAAGAGGG
>DAOLDO010000374.1:0-6461 GCA_035327325.1 Chloroflexaceae bacterium
TTTGGGGGTCGAGGGGGCAGCGCCCCCCGCGCGGGGGAGCGTGATGGGGGAGTCCGAAGGCGGGGGCGGCGGCCCCCTCACAAAAAAGGGGTGGCAGGGGCATCCCCTGCGGCAGGGGTAGAGAGGTGGGCGCCCTCTCAGAAACGCGGGGTGGCAGGGGCATTGCCCCTCATCGCACGGGGTGCCAGGGGCATCGCCCCTACAGCCCCTCGAGGAACGCCACCAGGTCGCGCACCTCCCCCTCGGTTAGCAGCAGCGGCGTGAGCGCGGGGCTCGCCCCTGGACCCCCGCCGCGGGCGTAGTGGCGCACGACCTCCTCGAGGGTGGCCGCGCTGCCGTCGTGGAAGTAGGGCGCCGTGCGCGCGACGCCCCGCAGGCCCGGCACGCGCACGCGCCCGCCGTCTGGGCCCGCGGCGACGCCGACGCTGTGGTAGCTGTCGGTGGCGAAGGCCGGCGGCCTGTGGCACGCCGCGCAGCCCAGCTCGGCGAAGAGGGCCTGTCCCTGCAGCGCCTCGGGGGCGAGGGCGCCCGCCTCGCCCGCCAGGTGGCGGTCGTAGGGGCTCGCGGGCGCCTGGATGGCCCGCACCGCCGCCGCGAGGGCCAGGGCCGTCTGCTCCCAGGTCACCAGCTCGCGGGCCTCGGGGAAGGCCGACCTGTAGGCGGCCACCAGGGCGCCGTCGGCCCGCAGGCGCTCCAGGGTCGCCTCGGCGAGGGGGCCCATCTCCGCCGGGTCGGCCAGTGGGCGCAGGGCCATGGCCTCCAGGCTCCGCACCTCGGGGCTGCGCCAGCCGAAGGCCCCGCGCCCGCCCAGGCCCCAGAGGGTGGGCGTGTTCAACCCGCCGGGCGCGGCCACGGCCAGCCCGTCGGTGTAGCCCAGCTCGGGCCGGTGACAGCTGAGGCAGCTGCGGTCGCCCCCGGCCGCCAGACGCCGCTCCGCCAGCAGCCGCAGCCCGAGGGCCTCGAGGGCTGCCTCGCCCCGGGGTGTGGGCCCGCCCGCCCCCCCCGCCGACACGAGCCAGACCACTACGCACGCGGCAAGGGCCGCGACCAGGGGACGAAGAGAATTCATGACCCGTCCTAGTTGTGCCAGCGAGCAGCCCTTTGCCAGTTCGACCAAGGACCAGGGACCAAGGACCAAGGCCGGGCAGCGGTCTGAGCGGTTGGTCCTTGGTCGTTGGTCCTTGGTCACAACCAGGCAGAGACTTCTGAAGTGCTGCACTAGCTCTCCAAGCCACGAGCCCGAGCGCTCCGGTGTGGGGCGCCCGGCCCTCCGCCTCGCCTGCTTCCTGCTCGCCCTTGTCGTCGGACTCGCCGCCTGTGCGCCAGGCCCGTCCGGCCAGGCTGGGCCAACGCCCACGCCGCCGCCCCTCGCCACCACGGTCGTCCTCGGCGACGGGCGCCCCTCCGAGCTGCCCGCCGTGGCCGAGCGCCGCGAGCGCCTCGCGGCTGCCCTGGCCGCCCCGCCCTATATTCTACAGCGCGATGGGCTAGCCGGGGCTATGGCCGCCGCCCAGGCCGCCGCCGTCGCCGACGAGCGCGTCCAGGCCGCCGCCCGCACCCCCGAGGGCCTGCGCCTCCGCGCCGAGGTCATGGCCGTCGGCGCGGCCGGCGCGGGCGATGTGCCCGCACCCCTGGCCGACGCCTGTCGCCCCGGGCGCTGCGCCCGCGTACAGCTTTATGTCTACCCGACCAGCACCACGGTCACGGCCCTGGTGGGGGACGGCGGGGCCGTGCTCGACGTGCAGGCCCTCGCCGGGGCCCAGCCCGAGATCCCGGCCGACCTGGCCGACCTGGCCACGCAGATCGCGATCGCCGACCCCCAGGTCGCCGCGGCCTTCGACGGCCTGCCCCCCGACGCCGCCATGGCCGCGATGAGCGCCACCAAGACCGCCCTCGCCGACACCAGCTGCGAGCGCAGCCGCCACCTCTGCGTGGCGCCCGTGTTCACCTGGGGCGACGCCGCCCTCTGGACGATCGTTGACCTGACCGAGTTCCGCCTGGTCGCCGCCACCACCTGGACCGAGCAGGGCGGGACGGGCCGCCGCGTGTTCAGCGAGGCGACCCTGCAGGACGCGGCCATCGCCCCGCTGTGCGAGACGCCCCAGACGCTCGAGCGCGATGGCTGGAGCCTGAGCTACCTGCTCACCAGCTCCGACGGGCTCGAGCTGCGCGACGTGCGCTTCGGGGGCCGACCCGTGCTCGCCTCGGCCAAGGTGGTTGACTGGCACGTCGGCTACGCGGGGCAGGACGACCGGCGGGTCGGCTTCTCCGACGCCGTGGGCTGCCCGGTCTTCTCAGCCGCGGCCGTGGTGCCCTACGGCCCGCCCACCGTGGCGGACGCGCCGGGCGGCGGCTTCGAGCTGGCGGTCACCTTCCGCAGCCCCAACTGGCCCCAGCCCTGCAACTACCAGTACACCCTGCGCGCCAGCTTCGCCCCCGACGGCGACCTGCGCCTGATCGCCGGCAACGAGGGCCGCGGCTGCGGCACCGAGGGCGTCTACCACCCCGTGCTGCGCCTCGAGCCCCCCGCCGGCGCGCGGGCCACCCTGCTCGGCGGGCCCTCCGCGGGGCCGCTCGCGGCGGAGGGCCAGGCCGAGTGGGCCCCCGGTGGCGCCGAGCGCTTCCGCCTCGAGGCGGGCGACGAGGCGTTCACCCTGGCCCCGGCCTGGGGCGACGCCGAGCTGGGCTATGTCTACTGGACGCGCCCGGCCGAGGCCGAGGGCCGGGGCGACCTGCCGAGCATCGGCAGCTGCTGCGCCCTCGACGCCCGTCAGGGGCCCGAGCAGTTCATCGGCCCCGGCGCGCCCGAGCCCCTCGACGAGGGGGTGGTGCTCTGGTTCGTGCCGCGGATCCGCAACGCCGAGCGCGAGCGCTGCTGGGCCGACACCGCCCTCGAGGGCGGCGTCCTCGTGCCCGAGATCTGGCCCTGCGGGGCCGGCGTGGAACTAACGCAAGGAGCCCCGTGATGGCGCGCCGCAAGCCCCAGCCGACCAGCCAGCGCCCGCGCCCCGCGGGCCCGCCCCCCGCGCGCTCGGCGGGGCTGCCGCCCGTCGCCGTCGGCGTGCTCGTCGCGGCCCTGCTCGTGGCGGCCGGCGCCGCCCTGGCCCTGCGCCCGGCGGGGCCAGGGGCGGCGCCCACGGCGCCCCCCGCCGCCCTGGCCCTCGAGCCCACGGACGGCTGCGTCGGGCTGCCGCCCTTCACCCGCGACCCCGCCGTCGGCCTCGAGGGCGCCCTCGCCCTGGCCACCGACCAGCAGCCCAAGGGCCTGGTGCTGCTCAGCGGCTCGGGCGGCGTCTACCAGCACGAGACCTGGGACGACGGCGGCTACCTCGGGGCTATGGCCCTGGACGGGGCCGGCAACGTCTACGTCGCCCCGACGCCGCGCCAGTCCCTCGCCGACAACCCCCTGGCCGGCGCGACGACCCTCTGGCGGGCCGACGGGGCCACGGGCGCGATGGCGCCCTTCGTCACCCTGCCGGGGGCGGCGGTCGAGCGCAACCCCTTCGGCGTGCTGGGCCTGGCCTACGCCTGCGACCTCGACCTG
This sequence comes from Chloroflexaceae bacterium, assembly GCA_035327325.1. GTDB lineage: Bacteria > Chloroflexota > Chloroflexia > Chloroflexales > Chloroflexaceae > CAIWXH01. Next base: position 3,545 of record DAOLDO010000374.1, read on the forward strand.
CTCTACGCGGGCACGGTGATCGGCTCGACGCCCACCAGCGAGCTGGGCGGCGTGACGATCATCGGCGGCGACGGCCAGATCCGCGGCCAGGCCCTCGCCGGGGTGGACACCATGGGCGTGGCCGTGGCCCGCCGCGGCGAGGGCTACCTGCTGCTGGCGGGCCTGGCCCGCAGCCCGGAGATCGTGGCCGTGCCGCTTGACGCGAGCGGCACGCCGGCGGGCCCGCCCGAGCCGGCCATTGACCTCACCGCCGCCGGCGCGACGCCGAGCGAGCGCGCCCGCAAGCTGCGCCTGGTCAACGGCGAGCTGGTGGTTGACCTGGTGCCGTTCAACTACAGCCTGCAGACCAGCGCCTCGGGCCAGAGCCAGGTGCGCCGCGCCGGGTGGGTCTTCGACCTGATCAACGGGGAGTGGATCGTCAGTCGCCAGGCGGCGGGGCTGTAGGGGCGCGCCGGCGCGGCCCTGCGGGAGAGGGGCTGGCACCCAGACGCGGGGCGGCGGGCGGGTGGGGCCGGCCAGGTCGCCGTGGCGCCGCCCGGCCCCCCCGACGGCAGCGCCCATGAGGCATGACAACGGGCCAGCCGGCACGGTACAGCTGGCGCTTTAAGGGTTCGAAGGGCAAAGCCCTCGCGCGGGGGAGCCTGAGGGGGCCGGCGGCGGCCCCCTCAGAGAAGGCGGGTCGGAGGGGCAGCGTCCCTGCAGATCGCCGCCGCGGCCGGGCCGCGCTAGAACTTACTCCACAGCTGCTGGTTCGTCACCTCGTGGTGGAACTGCACCTCGGCGCGCTTGATCAGGGTGCCGAGCAGGCGCGGGCAGCGCTGGGCCTGGGCCAGCTTCTGCTCGGCGTAGCGCTCGTGCACCTCGGCGCCCAGGATCTCGCGCACGAAGCCGTCGGCGCGGAAGCCCTCGATCGCGTCGTAGATATTGTCGGGCAGCACCGAGAGGCCCTCGCGCACCCGCGGGTCGGCCGGCGCGGGGCCCTCGAGCCCCACGCGCAGCAGGGTGTAGATCGCCATGTAGGGGTTCGCGTCGGGCGCGATCGAGCGCACCTCGATGCGGGCCGAGCGCTCGTTGCCGAGGGGGATGCGCACCATCGAGCCCCGGTCGATCGGCGAGGCCTTGACCTGGTTCGGGGCCTCGTAGTGGGGGTCGAGCCGGCGGTACGAGTTCACGCTCGGGTTGAGGATCAGGCACAGGCCCTGGGCGCTGGCGAGGATGCGGTCAATGTAGCCCCAGCCGGCCTCGGAGAGGCCCTCGGCGCCCGCCCCGTCCCAGAACAGGTTGGTGTCGCCGCGGGCCAGCGACATGTTGGTGTGCATGCCGCTGCCGTTGACGCCCGTCACCGGCTTGGGCAGGAAGCTGGCGGTCAGGTCGAGCTTGTGGGCCACCTGGCGGCAGATCAGCTTGTAGAGCAGCACCTGGTCGGCGGCCACGGTGGCCTCGGTGAACGAGTAGTTCATCTCGAACTGCGAGGGCGCCACCTCGGGGTGGTCCTTCTCGTTGGCGAAGCCCATGGCCCGTTGGGCCTCGGCCGCCGTGTCAATGAACTGCCGCAGCGGGTCGTTGGGCAGGGTGTGGTAGTAGCCGCCCGACGAGACGAACTCGAAGGCGCCCAGCTCGCGGTAGCGCTGCTCGGCGTAGCGGCCCCTGAAGAGGAAGCCCTCGGTCTCGTTGGCGACGTTGCAGACCGTCCCGTCGCGGCTGTAGAGCTGCTCGCAGTAGGCCTTGAGGCGGGCGCGCATATCGGCCCTGTAGGGGGTGCCGTCGCGCTCCTGCACCTCGCCGAAGACCAGCACCTTGCCGGGGCCGAAGACGTCGGCGGGCAGCCAGTAGAAGGCCGCCCAGTCAATGCCCAGGCGCAGATCCGACTCGGCCTGGGCCGAGAAGCCCCGGATTGACGAGCCGTCGAAGGTCAGGTTGTCGGCCGACCTGAGCAGGAACTTCTTGTCGTAGTCGAGCATGTGCAGGCGGCCCTCGAGGTCGGTGAAGCAGACCGTCACCGCCTTGATGCGCCGCTCCTCGGCCAGGTAGGCCATGCGCTCCTCGCGGGCCTCGTCCGCGGACACGCGGGCCAGACGCCGCGCCTTCGCGGCCAGGTTCAGCTCCTCGAGCTGGTCGTAGGGGATCTCCAGAAAGTCGCGCAGCGAGCTCTCCATGTGGTGCCGCCTCCCGTGGCGCCCCGGCCGGGGCGAGCTGGTGTGATGACGCGATTATACGCCAGGTTGGGCCGGGGGGTGCACGCCGGCCGGGGGCGGCCGGGGCGGCCACATTGGGCCGCCCTTACGACCGATGGAGGCAGGTACCGGCGCCCCGGCGCGGTCGCCCCGCCCCGGGGCCGCGAGGCGTCACGTCGGAGACGTGGTCGGGGCGCGCGGGGCGGCCACATTGGGCCGCCCTTACGACCGATGGAGGCAGGTATGGGCGCCCCGGCGCGGTCGCCCGGCCCCGGGGCGACGACCCCTCACTCCCATCACCACACGGACAGCCCTCACCGCACCAGCCTGACGTCGTCGATCAGGAGCTGGAAGGCGTCGCCGCGCTCGGCGGGCGTGATGATCAGGTTCTCGATCTGCGTGCGCGCCGTCTCCCAGCGCATCGCCTGGCCCCTGCCGGCGGGCTGCAGCAGCTCGAACGGGATGTAGAGCGTCATCCACTGCGGCGGGGCGACGAGCACGATCTGGTACTGGCGGTCGTCCGCGATCAGCGGCGTGGTCAGGCGCAGCAGGTAGGGCTGCCCGTCGGTGCGCAGGCTGAGCTCGATCCCGGCGTAGTCGCTCAGGTCGGCCGTGCCGCCGCCAGGCGCCAGGGGCACGCCCATGCCCAGGTACGAGTCGCCCCAGAGGTTGCGGAACGCGCCCCGGAAGCGCAGCGCGGCGCCGCCGGCCGTCCCGCCGGGCACCACCGCCAGCTCGGCGGT
>DAOLDO010000375.1:0-6460 GCA_035327325.1 Chloroflexaceae bacterium
TCCTCGAGCGGCAGCCGCAGCTCGCGCCGGGCGCTCGCCCCAGCGGCCCCAACGCCCGCAAGCACCATGGCGGCGAGCGCGATCGCGGCGGCGAGCCAGGCAAGCCGCGCGCGCGCCGCGGCGCCCAGGGGGCGGCGGGCGGCGACGCGGGAACGGGCGAGGGAAGCAGTCATCAGGTGAATGCGGCGAGGCGGCGGGGCTCGGCGCGTGGCGTAACGGCGGCCTTCATCCTTCTGCCCTCCCCTACCGCCCCAGGGCCGGGTGGTTGCGCTGCGAGAAGATCGTGTCCACCGAGACGCCGCTGTGGATGCGCTGGATGACCTCGGCCAGCAGGGTGCTCACGGTCAGCACGGTGAGGCCGGGCCAGCGCTTCTCGTCGGGCAGCGGCAGGGTGTCGGTGGTGATCAGCTCGCGGATCCCGCTGCTCCTGAGGCGCTCGACGGCGTTGCCGGCGAAGACGGCGTGCACGGTCGAGGCGTAGATCTCGCGGGCGCCCTCGCGCTCGAGCAGGCGCACCACCTCGAGGATCGAGCCGCCTGTGGCGATCTCGTCGTCCACGATCATGCAGCGCCGGCCGGCCACGTCGCCGATCAGGTTCATGATCTCGGGCGAGCTGTGCTGGCCGTCGCGGCGGCCGAGGTGCTGCACGCGGCGCTTCTCGGCGATGGCCAGGGGCGCGCCGAGGGCCTCGGCGAAGTTGCGGGCCCGCTTGGCAAAGCCCACGTCGGGCGAGACGATGGTCAGGTCGTCCCAGCCCTTGTCGGCCACGTAGCGCACCAGCAGGTTCATCGCCGTCAGCTCGTCCATGGGGATGTTGAAGAAGCCCTGGATCTGTCCGGCGTGCAGGTCAATTGTCAGCACCTGCTGGGCGCCGGCGGTCTGGATCATATCGGCCAGGAGCCGCGCCGTGATCGGCACGCGGGGCTGGTCCTTCTTGTCGGTGCGCCCGTAGGCGTAGTAGGGGATCACGGCCGTCACACGGCCCGCCGAGGCCCGCCGGCAGGCGTCGAGCAGGATCAGCAGCTCCATGATCCGGTCGCTCAGGTTCGGCGTGGAGAGGGACTGGACGACGAAGACGTCCTTCTCGCGCACGCTCTCGTTCAGCTTGACGAAGATGTTCTCGTTGCTGAACTTCACCACGGTCGCGTCGCCGAGCGGCACGCCCACCCGGTCGCAGATCAGCCGGGCCAGGGCGGTGTTGCCATTGCCCGAGAAGATCCGCAGCTCGTCAAAGCGGCTCCCCACGTGGTACTCCTTCCGGCCCTTGCGCGCCGTTGCCTGGTCGAGGGGGCCCTGCCGGCCCCGCCGTCCCTCTATTGTACCTGAGACGGGGCGCGCCGTGGTTACGGGGTCACGCCGGCCAGCAGCTCGAGCAGGGCGGCGCGCTCGATCGTGACCCCGGGCGGGAGCGTGCCGGGGGCCGGGGGGGCGTCGCCCTCGTCGGCGATATGCAGGGCGCCGATCGCGGGGCGCTGGACCAGGGCGGCCAGGGCCTGGCCGAGCGAGAGGCCGACCAGACGCGGCGAGGCGCCGAGCCCGAGGCTCTGGGCGAAGGCCAGGGCCGCGTCGGGGCTCTGAAAGGCCAGCAGGCGTCGCCGGCGGCTCGGGGCTTCGCCCGGGCCACCCGCGCCCGCGCCGACCCCGCCGTCGCCGGTGCGGAAGATGTACAGCCGGCGGGAGCTGGCCCCCGCCTCGTCCAGGCGGGCGCGCAGGGCGGCGAGGGCCGCGCCGGCGGCTTCGGCGCTGTAGCCGTGCTGGCGGGCGACCTCGATGAAGAGCGGCGCGTCGGTCATAGGTACGAGGTGTGAGCTGTGAGGTGTGATTCGGCCACGACCACGGCCGCGGGCATTCACACCTCACACCTCACACAGCGAGCGAAGCGGGCGGTTCACAGCTCATCATCACGGCAGCGGCACGGGGGTGGGCACGGGCTGGATGGTGTCGGGGCGGGCCTCGTTGTGGAGCAGGGCCGCGCCGAGGCGACCGAGCTGCACCTCGTCGGGCGTGCCCGCGTGCTCGGGGTGGTACTCCATGCGCACCCGCTCGAAGTACTGGACCCTGTAGGTCATGCCGTCGTGCAGCACTTCGTCGAACTCCTCGCTGATCGGCAGGCCGAAGGCGTCGAGGCCGCCGTTCTGCTCCCAGTAGCGCAGGAAGGCCCCGCCGACGGCGTGTCCGGTCTCGGGGAAGTAGCGCAGCTCGGGGGTGCTGACGAAGTAGCCCTGGCGCGCGAACTCGCGACCCTGGGTGAACTCGACGCCGAGGCGGCCGAGCTGCACCTCGTACGGGGTGCCGGCGTGCTCGGGCCAGTGCTCGACCCTGGCCCGCTCGAACCACTGGATCTCGCGGCCGTTGACGCTCTGCGGCGGGGTGAGGGGCATCCCGAGGGCGCGCATGCCACCGCGGAGATCGTAGAAGCCGTTGAAGGTGGGGCTGACCTCGGGGGGCGGGGTGGGCGGCACGCCGACCGGCGGCACCGTGGCGGCCAGGTCGGGCGGGGGCGCGCCGCCGAGGATCGGCCCGGCCGTCGGGTCGTCGAGGAGCAGCTCGCGGGTGGGCACCGTCGCGGCCCCCGGGCCTCTGGGGAACAGCCCGAATGCCCGCCCGAGCATGCCGAGGAAGAGCAGGGCCACCAGGACGGCCACGGTGATCAGGGCGGCCCGCAGCATCGGGTTGGCCGAGCGGCGGTCGAGCTCCGCCTCGTCGCGCCGCCGCTCGGCGTCCCAATCGTCGCGCCGCCGCTCGCGTTCTTCGTAGGGGTCGCGCCCGCTCACTGGCCGGCCCCCGGCGCGTGGGCGGCAATCTGGGCGGCCAGGGCGCGCAGCTCCTCGGGCGTGGCGCTGCCGGGGCGCCAGCCCCGCACCGCGCCGTCTCCCTCCCACCGGGGGATGAGATGGACGTGGTAGTGGAAGACGACCTGGCCGGCGGCCGCGCCGTTGTTCTGCACCACATTGAGCCCGTCGGGCTTGAGGGCCTCCATCAGGGCGCGGGCCACGACCTGCGTGGTGCGGGCCACGGCGGCCAGGAGCTCGGGCGGGAGGTCGAGCAGGCCGGGCAGCTCCTGCTTGCAGATCACCAGGGTGTGGCCGCGCGTGGCCGGGTTGATGTCGAGGAAGGCCAGGGTCTGGTCGTCCTCGTAGACCCTTGCCGACGGGATCTCGCCACTGATGATGCGCGAGAAGATGGACGCCATGGTGCCTCCGTGACAGTGGCGGCGGGCCCGCCGCCGATGCTCGCGCCGCTACGGCTCCAGGGCGGCCGCCGACGCCGCCTCATCCTGGCGGGCGGCGTCCTCGCCCTGGGGCTGGTAGCGGCGCCCGAACCAGGCCAGGGCGAGCACGCCGAGCAGCACGCCGAACCAGAGGGTGCAGAAGCGGATCAGGATGGTGCCGGTGGTGGCTGCGGCGGCGCTCATGCCCACAATCGCAACAAGCAGGCCGACGCTGCTCACCTCGCTCACGCCGAGGCCGCCGGGCAGGAACGAGACCAGCCCGAACAGCGTGCTGGCCGCGAAGATGAAGGTCGCCTGGAGCAGCAGCAAGGGCGTGCCCTCCATCCCGAGGCCCACAAGCACGTAGTAGAAGGCCACGCACTCGAAGCCCCACGAGACGAAGCTGATCGCCGTCGAAACCAGCAGCACGCGCCAGTTGAGCAGCTCTTGAGTGCTGTCGTAGACCGTGGCGAGGCGGGGCGCGAATCGGCCGCCGCCGGGCAGGCGGGCCACCGCGCCAATCAGAGAGCGCGAGAGCCCGCGGAACTGCAGCACGATGATGCCGAACAGCGTGGCGACCACGAGCAGGGCGAAGACGGGGCGGGCCGGCGGGTACAGGGTCAGGCCGAGGGCCATCAGCAGGAGCATGGCCAGGCCGTCGGTCAGGCGCTCGGCGAGCACGATCGGCGCCGAGCGGCTCACCGGCGTGCCGTTGACCCGCCTGAGCAGATAGGACTTGAAGACCTCGCCGAGCTTGCCGGGCGTGACCGCCATGACCATGCCGGCGGTGAAGATCAGCCCGCTGTCGAGCCGGCCCACCCGTTCGCCGCAGCCCAGGCGGCGCAGGTAGTACTCCCACTTGAGCCAGCGCAGCAGGTAGTTGAGCAGGGTGAAGCCGAGGATGGCCGGCAGGAGCGCCCAATTAAAGGACCGCAGGTCGCGGCCCACCTCGCGGACGTCGCTGGCGAGGCCCATCACGATCACGACGGCGAGGCCGATCAGCAGCGATGCGAGGACTTTTCCCTGGAGCGTTTTTAGTGACATGAGGCTCGCGAGAGGACGGCGGTGCGCTGCCGCGATTATACCGCCCCCCCCCGAGAAGCGCAACGCGTTGCCCATGGTCGCGCCGCCGTGGTATGATCCGGTCGCCGCCGGCCCTCAGCCGCGCCGGCCCTCGCCCCACCACCGCCGAAGGGACTCCCCGTGCTCCACCGTCTGCTGCTGCTCCTCCTCGCCCTGGGCCTCGGGCTGGCCGCCCTGAGCGCCGCGGCGCCCGCCGCCGCCTCGCCCGACGCCGACCTGGTCAGCGGCGAGGTGCTCGTGCGCCTGCGCCCTGGCCTGGCCCTCTCCCCCGAGGGGCGCTCGGGCCACGCCACCCTCGACGCGCGCCTGGCCGCCCTCGGGGTCCGCGCCGCCCGGCCGATCCTCGCCGGCGCGCCCCTCTACCGGCTGCGGATCGCCCCGGGCCTCGACCCGACCGCCGCCGCGGCGCGCCTGGCCGGCGACCCGGCCGTCGCCTACGCCGAGCCGAACGCCGTGCAGCGCCTGGCCCGCACGCCCAACGACGAGATCTACGCCCAGCAGTGGGCCCTGGCCGCTATCGGCGCACCCGACGCCTGGGAGATCACCACGGGCGGCCCTGTGGTCGTCGCCGTGATCGACACCGGCGTGGACGCCGGCCACCCCGACCTGGGCGGCAAGGTCCTGCCCGGCTTCAACGTCTTCACCGGGGGCGCCGACGCGGGCGACGACAACGGCCACGGCACGGCCGTGGCGGGCCTGATCGCCGCCAACAGCGACAACGGCGCCGGCGTGGCCGGCCTCTGCTGGGGCTGCCAGATCCTGCCGGTCAAGGCCCTGACCGGCAGGGGCGTGGGCGACGACGCGGGCGTGGCCGCGGCCATCGGCTGGGCGGCCGACCAGGGCGCCCGCGTGATCAACCTCAGCCTCGGCGGCAGCGACCAGAGCCAGACCCTGCGCGACGCGGTGCAGTACGCCCTCGACCGGGGCGTGGTGATCGTGGCCGCCTCGGGCAACGAGCGCGACCGGGGCAACGCGGTCAGCTACCCCGCCGCCTACCCCGAGGTGATCGCCGTCGGGGCCACGGCGCCCGGCGACGCGCTGACGGGCTTCTCGAACACTGGCGACCACCTCGACCTGGTCGCGCCCGGCGTCGGCCTGTGGACGACCCTGCCGGGCGGCGGCTACGGGCCGCCCAACGGCACCTCGTTCGCCAGCCCCTACGTCGCGGCCACGGCCGCCCTCGTCCTCTCGCTGCGCGCCGACCTCGGCTGGTACGACGTGGGCTGCATCCTGCAGGCCACCGCCGACGACCGCGGCGCCCCCGGCAAGGACCCCGAGTACGGCTACGGCCGCCTGAACGTACGCGGCGCCGTGGAGCTGGCCGCCGCCTACCCCGGCTGCCCGCTCGCCGCGCCCGCGCCCCAGCCCGCGCCCGAGCCCGCGCCGCAGCCCGCGCCCGGCGCGGAGCCGCAGCCCGCGCCCGGCGCGGAGCCGCCCGCCTTCGCGCCGGTGCCCCCGCCGGCCCCCAGCGCGGACGTGAGCTACTTCCCCGAGACCGGCCACACCCTGCGCGGGGCCTTCCGCGACCACTGGCGGGCCCACGGCGGGCTGGCCATCTTCGGCTACCCCACCAGCGAGGAGCTGGTCGAGGCCGGACCGGACGGGCGGCCCTACACGGTGCAGTACTTCGAGCGGCACCGCCTCGAGCTGCACCCCGAGAACGGCCCGCCCTACAACGTGCTGCTCAGCCGCATCGGCGACGACGTGCTGCGGGCCGCGGGGCGCGACTGGTTCGCCTTCCCGAAGACGGGCGACCAGCCGGGCTGTGTCTCCTTCGAGGCCACGGGCCAGTCGCTCTGCGAGCCCTTCCTGAGCTACTGGCGGTCCAGCGGCCTCGAGTTCGACGGCGCGCCCGGCAAGAGCTACGCCGAGAGCCTGGCCCTCTTCGGGCAGCCGCTCTCGCCGCCCCAGCTCGAGGAGGTGGCCCCCGGCGTCTTCCTCAGCGTGCAGTGGTTCGAGCGAGCCCGCTTCGAGGACCACGGCGCGGGGCGCGTGCTCCTCGGGCTGCTGGGGAACGAGGTGACGCGGCTGCGCGGGTGGCGGTAAGGCAAGACTTCAGATGGGCTCGCTCCGCTTGATGGTCGCTCCAGACCTCACCCCCGCCTCGCTACGCACCCGGCGGAGCCGGGAACGCCTTCGGCGTGCGGCGCCCCCGCTCCCTCAGAC
>DAOLDO010000376.1:0-6456 GCA_035327325.1 Chloroflexaceae bacterium
CGAGGCGGGGGTGAGGTCCGGAGCGACCGTCAAGCGGCATACGCCCTTCTGGAACTTTGTCTAAGGGCGGCCCGGCGCGGCCGCCCCGCCGCAGGACTACGAGTCCCCTGGCCTCCCGGCCTCGTCGCTGGGCCGGCTGGTCTCGCGGGTCGTCGCCCGGTCCCTGAGCAGCCGGGCGGGCGTGCTGAGGAAGGCGCGCACGTGGCGCCTGGTGGTCTCGGGGGTCTCGAACTGGGGCCAGTGGCCGGCGCGGGGCAGCACGCGCAGCTCGGCCGCGGGCCACCGCTCGTCAACCAGGCCGGCGTCGCTGAGCGGCACGGTGTTGTCCTCCATCCCCCAGATCACGAGGGAGGGCACGTCCACCTTGTCCAGCTGCCCCTCGAGGCTGTGCTCCTTCATGGCCACGTAGCACTCGGCGCGGACGCGGCCCTGGCCGGGGCGCCTGGCGTCGGCCCTGAGCCGGTGGTAGTCGCGCTCGGAGATGTCGCTGCGCTGGGCGAACGAGGCGGGCCGCATGAGCTGGTCGGTCACGCTGAGCATGTACGGCTCGAGGCGCGAGAGGATGCCGCTGGCCAGGGCCGAGCGCTCGAGCCTGGTGATCGGCGAGATGAAGGCGTTGATCCAGAACGAGAGCCTGCCGCTCACCGTCGGGCACAGCAGCACCATGCGCTCGACCAGCTCGGGGTGGCGCAGGGCCAGGGTCAGGGCGATCATGCCGCCCATCGAGTGCCCCATGACAATCGCGGGCAGGCCGGGGCTCAGCTCCCCGAGCAGCCCGGCCATGAGGTCGGCGTAGGCGGGGATGGTGGCCCGCTCGGGCAGGCGCGGCGACTCGCCGTACCCCGGCAGGTCCACGGCGACGCAGCGGTAGCGGTCGCTCAGGGCCGCCATCATCGGCGAGAGGGCGTACCACGAGCTCGACCAGCCGTGGATCATGAGCAGCGGGCGCCCGCGCCGGGGCCCCTGGACGCGGGCCACGATCTCCTGGCCATCCACCGTGAAGACCTGGCGCGCGGGCCCCCGCCGGCGCTCGGCCTCGTCCTCGGCCCGCTCGCGGGCGCCCCCGCCGCGCAGCGCCTGGGCCTTCTCCTTGAGGCCGGCGAAGTAGGGCGAGCTGGTGATCGCCTCGACCTCGCGCTCGCGCTTCACCTGGTCAATCTCGATCTTGAGCTCGGCGATCTCCTGCTTGAGCTGCTGCTCGCGCACGTAGGCGCCGAGGGCCGCCGCCGCCAGGGCGCCGAGGGACTCGAGCATCTGGGCGGCCACGGCGTCGAAGGGGACGACCCGTCCCGCCCGGTCGAGGGCGTTGATCAGCTGTAGCACGCCGATCACGCGCCCGAGGCCGTCCTTCAGGGGGATGTTGAGCACCGACGTGGTCCGGTAGCCCGTGCGCGCGTCGAAGTCGCGGGTGCCCGAGAAGTCGTAGCCGTCGGCGTCGTAGGCGTCGGCGATGTTGATCGTTGCCCCGTCCAGGGCCGCGTGGGTCACTACGTAGTTGTAGAGGGGCGCGCCGCTCACCTCGTCGTAGAGCCTGAGGGGCGGGAACGGGATGTCCTTGCCGGTGGCGCCGCCCATGGCGATGTCGAGGGAGCGGTTGCGCACGATCACGAAGCGCAGCCGGTCGTCGTCGGTGCGCAGGTAGAGGGTCCCGCCGTCGGCGCCGCACAGGTCCTGGGCCTCGAGCACGATGCGCTCGAGCAGCTGGTTGAAGTCCTTCTCGACCGAGAGGGCGACGCCGAGCGGGATGACGACGTGGAGCAGGTCGTCGGCGCGCCGCTTCTCGTGCTTGATCCGGTTGAGGTAGTCTACCTCGAGGCTGCGCAGGCTCTTCTTGGCCAGGCAGGCGCCGATGCGGGCCCTGAGCAGCACCGGGTCGAAGGGCTTGGGCAGGTAGTCGTCGGCGCCCAGCTCGACGGCGCGCACGATGCTGGCCGTGTCGTCGAGGGCCGAGAGCACGATCACCGAGACGCGCTCGAGGGCAGGGTCGCCCTTCATCGCCGCCAGCACGCCGAAGCCGTCGAGCTCGGGCATGACCATGTCCAGCAGCACCAGGTCGAAGGGGCGCGTCCGCAGCAGCTCGAGGGCCTCGCGCCCATTCGCGGCGTGGTGGGGCTCGTAGCCGAGACGCCCGAGGCGGCGGGCCAGCATCTCGCGGTTCATCGTATTGTCGTCTACGATCAGCACGCTGGCGGCGTGGGGCGCCGGCGCGGCGGCCCCGTCTGCGGCCGAGGCGGGGCGCGGCCCGCCGCCCCCGAGGGCGAGGGCCATCGCGCTGCGGCCCGCCGTGCCGGCCGCCAGATCGCCCAGGTGGGCCGCGGCGCCGGCGATCTTCAGCAGGTCGGCGGCCAGGCTGTCCCGGCCCTCGGCCTCGGCCAGGGCCGCCAGCTCCTCGCAGAGGGCGACCACCCGGGTCAGGTGCGGGGCCAGCTGCCCGTGCAGGCCGGCCACGCCGGGGGCGGGCGCGCCATCGGGGCCGCCGAGGTGGGCGCCGATCAGGGCCAGCATGGCCCGCCCGGCGGCCACGATCTCGCCCACGCCCGCGTACTGCGCCGGGGCGCCCTCGTCCGCCAGCTCCTCCTGGAGCATCTCGCCGAAGCCGATGATGTGGTTGACCGGCGTCCGCAGCTCGTGGCGCAGGGCGGGCGCGGGCGGCGCCGCGACGGCGGCCTCTTCGGGCGCGCTGGACTGGCGCTCCATAACGTAACTCGCAGTGTGAGGGTGGCGACTGCTTCGCACATCCTAAACGCGGGCCGCGCCCCATTTTCGCCCCCGTACCCGCCCGGCCCTGGCACACCCGTTGCTTCTGCTGCCCAGGAGAGCATAGAGGAGGAGTGAACCCTATGGAGACCTGGCGCCAGGAGACCTTCTACCCGTCCGTGGTGGCGGCCGGCCTGCTCGCCGGCCTGCGCAGCTTCTCGGCCCCGGCGGCCGTCAGCTCGGCCCTCGCGGGCCAGGCCGAGCTCGCCGCCCAGGTGGCGCCCGCCCTGCGCCTGCTGGCCGCGGGCGAGATGGTGGCCGACAAGCTGCCCTTCATGCCGGACCGCACCAGCCCGCCCATCCTGGCGAGCCGCGTGCTGCTCGGCGCGGGGGCCGGCGTCGTCGTGGCCCTCGCCTACGGGCGCAGCTGGGTCGCCGCCGCGGCCATCGCCGGGGCCGCCGCCGCCGCCGGCAGCTACGCCGGGCTGGCCCTGCGCCGGGCCCTGGGCGAGCGGCTCGGCCTGCCCGACCAGCTCGTCGCCCTGGCCGAGGACGCCGCCGTGATCGGCGTCGGGCGGGCCCTGGCGTAGGGCCACTTCCACGGCCCTACGACAAGAAGGCCACGAAGTTCACGAAGGAGGAAGGGCGGCGCTGCTGCTCCGACGCTGGAGCGCCGCTCGTTCGGCTGCGGCTGGCAGGCAGGGCGCGGCGCCTGCTCCAAGCCTTCGCGGCCTTCGTGCGCTTCGTGGTAACAACCTGGCGTCTCTGTGCGCCGGCCACTCCTGGCAAGCCTGCGCCCGGTCGCCCCTTGCCCTCCGCCGCGCGCCCTGGTATCGTACCCTCAGCACCCGCGCCTACCAGGAGACACGCGATGGACCCCAGCAAGGGGCAGCGGGCCCTCGCGGCCCTCGACCAGTTCCTGGCGACCCCGCTCGACGCCACCCTCGCCCGCCACCGCGAGCGCGACCCCGTCGTCGCCGCCCTGGAGCTGTTCCACGCGGCGGCCCGGCGCGTGCCCGCCTACGCTGCCTTCCTCGCCGAGCACGGCGTGGACCCCGCCGCCGTGGCCACCGCCGAGGACTTCGCCCGCCTGCCGCGGGTCAGCAAGCAGAGCTACCTGAGCCGCCACCCCCTGGCGGACCTCTGCTGGGACGGCGAGCTGACGGGCTGCGACATGGTCGCCGTCTCGTCGGGCTCGACGGGGCGCCCCACCTTCTGGCCGCGCCGGCTCGGCGACGAGCTGCAGATCGCCACGCGCTTCGAGCAGGTCTTCCGCGACAGCTTCGGGGCCGACAGGCGGCGCACCCTGGCCGTGGTCTGCTTCGCCCTGGGCACCTGGGTGGGCGGCATGTTCACCGCGAGCTGCTGCCGCTACCTGGCCGCCAGGGGCTACCCGATCACCGTCGTGACGCCGGGCAGCAACAAGGAGGAGATCCTCCGCGTCGTGACCGAGCTGGGCCCCGCCTTCGAGCAGGTGGTGCTGCTCGGCTACCCGCCCGCCGTGAAGGACATCATTGACAGCGGGCGGGCCCGCGGCATAGACTGGGCGCCCTACAGGCTCAGGCTGGTCCTAGCCGGCGAGGTCTTCTCGGAGGAGTGGCGGGCCCTGCTCGGCGAGCGCACGGGCGGCGAGCAGATCTGCTACGACTCGGCGGCCCTCTACGGCACCGCCGACGCCGGGGTGCTGGCGGTCGAGACGCCCCTCAGCATCTGCGTGCGGCGCTTCCTGGCCGAGCGACCCGAGGCGGCCCGCGCCCTCTTTGGCGAGGCGCGCCTGCCCACCCTGGCGCAGTACGACCCCCTGAGCCGCCTCTTCGAGTGCGAGGGCGGCGCCCTCAGCTTCAGCGGCGACGGCGGCGTCCCCCTGCTGCGCTACAGCATCCTCGACAGCGGCGGCCTGGTGCCCTACGCCGAGATGCTGGCCTTCCTGGCCGGCTACGGCTTCGACCCCGTGGCCGCCCTCGGGCCCGGGGCCCGCGGCGTGCGCGACCTGCCCTTCGTCTACGTCTTCGGGCGCGCCGACTTCACCGTCTCGTACTACGGCGCCAACATCTTCCCCGAGAACGTGACCGTCGGCCTCGAGCAGCCCGAGGTCAGCGGCTTCGTCACCGGCAAGTTCGTGCTCGAGGCGGCGGAGGACGCCGACCGCGACCGCTTCCTGTCGGTCGTCGTCGAGCTGGCGCCGGGCGAGGCGGCCGACGCGGGCCGCGCCGACATCGTGGCCGAGGCCATCCTCGCCCAGCTGCTCAGGCTCAACAGCGAGTTCGCCGCCTACGTGCCCCCCGCCGCGCAGCGCCCCCGCGTCCAGCTACGGCCCTTCGGCGACCCCGCCCACTTCCCCGCCGGGGTCAAGCACCGCTACACGCGGCGGGCCGCGACCGGGTAGCCAGGCCCGGCCCAGTTGGTTGGTCGCTCGCCGAGTCTACTTGGTCAGGCATGGCGTAGCCGCAGCGCGGCAAAGCAGGTGACGATGGCTGCCATCACCGGCACGATCAGCAGGCTGTACCAGTCGGGCAGCGCCGCGTAGTGTCCGGTCGCGCCGGTCGTCATGGTGATCAGGTGGAACGGGAGCCCGATCGGGAAGTAGATCAGGATGAGCCCGAGGGCGACCTGATGCCAGCGCCCACGGAAGCGCAAGGTCGGCCAGGCAAGCCAGCCGGCCACGCTGACGTAGAACATCGGCACGGTCAGCAGCAGCTCGACCGAAGGGGTGAGGATCCGCGGCAGGGCCTCGCGCCCGAGGGCAATTGTGGCGATGTGAATCCCGGCGCCCATGAGCAGCGTGCCGATCGCTACGGCGCGCACGTAGAGCCCCGAGCGGCGCGCGGCCCGCACCCAGCCCGGGAGCGACGCGGGCGTGTCTGCGCCGCCACGCGCCAGACAGGCGAGCTGTGCGCTAAAGAGCGTGGCGTGGGCGGCGGTGGACACCGCCCCGACGATGGCCGACCCCATCAGGGCGTAGACCGGCCAGAAGAGCAGGTTGCAGGCCCCGAGGAAGAGGTGGACGCCGAGGGCCACGGCGTGCCAGCCCCAGCGCCCCGGGGAGCCGGCGCCGCGCAACAGCAGCAGACCCACCAGCGCCGCCAGTCCGTGCGCCTCGACCGCGCCTATGGCCAGTGGCTGGCCGTACAGCTCGGCGAAGGGTCCGGCGGCGTAGAAGGAGCCGGCGAGGTCGGCGAGGAGGGCCGCGAGGCCCGCGGCGAGCAGCAGCCCGCCGTTGATCCGAAGCGTCCAGCTCGCCGCGTCGCCGGCATACTGAGCCGGCGCGGCGATATCGAGCTTGTGGTGCATGACGATCTCCCTCCTTGGCGGCGGGGCGTCCGATCAGTCGCTCTGCCGCGCCCCGCCATCCACGGCAGGGCTTAGCGTACCGCGGCGCGGGTGGGTTACGCGGCTATCGAAAGAGGTAGGGGGGCGGGTTATTTTACGCTGGCGGGGCGGTCGGGCGAGGCTAGAGCAGGCCGAGCTCGCGCGCGCGGGCGAGGGCCTGGGTGCGGCTGTGCACGCCGAACTTGCCGAGGATATTGTTGACGTGCTTCTTGACCGTGCCGACGCTGAGGAACAGCGCGTCGGCGACCCCCTGGTTGGAGTAGCCTCCGGCCACGAGACGCAGGACTTCGAGCTCGCGCGTTGTCAGCTGCTCGGCGAGCGCCGTCTGGCTGGCGGGGGCCTGCGGGCCGGGCGGGCTGGGGAGCGCGGCGAGCAACCGGGTGATATATGCTGGCTCCACCCCACGCGCCAGGGCGAGGCGCAGCAGCC
>DAOLDO010000377.1:0-6439 GCA_035327325.1 Chloroflexaceae bacterium
GCGTCCTGTCCACCTCCATATTGTCAAGTGAAAGCCTTTGACGGGCAGCGCCCCCTCGACCCCCAATTTGGATGCTGTGCTCCCGTTTTTGCCGGTGCCCCATGCCTCAGTCCTCAAGGATCGGTGCGCGACCCGGCACGGGTGGGGGGCATGGCCGACAGTTGGCACACAGCCTGGGGCGGCCGATCACTCACGCCGGCCGCGGCGCCACCCCGCACCTGGGCGACCCGAACGGCAGCGCCCACGGGGCATGGCAGCAGGGCCGGCGGCGCGGCAGAGCTCCATGGCTATGGGGGTCCGGGGGCGACGCCCCCGGCGCCGGGGGTGCAGGGGGCCCGGCGAGGGGCCCCCTGCAAAAACGGGGGACAGGGGCGCGCCGCCCCGGCACGGGGGTAGGGGCGCGCCGCCCCGGCACGGGGCGCAGGGGGCGCGCAGCCCCTAGAAGATGATCTGGTCCGCGTTGACCTGGTCGAGCCCCGCCCAGGGGCTGCGCACCTCGCCGCTGCGCAGGCGGCGCCCGAGGCGGAGGGCGAGCAGCAGGGCGGTGGTGACGACGAGCAGGGTGAGGGAGGCGGCGTAGACGGCCGTGTAGCCGAGGGCCACGTCGCCGGTGAGGGCCTGGACGACGTCGCGGGCGAGACCGCCGCCGATGGTGCTGAGGCCCTGGGCGAGGGCCTGGGTGATGCCCCAGAGGCCGATGAAGAGCCCGGCGTGGTTGCGGTCAACCAGCCCCATCACCAGGGCGAGGGCGCCGACGATGAAGAGGCCGCGGCCGGCGCCGATCGCGGCCGCGCCGCCCTGGAAGACCAGGACGCGGGCGCCGTCGCCGGCAATGGTGACGGTCAGGAAGCCGGCCGCGCCGAGGATGCAGCCCAGGCTGATCAGCAGGACGGCGGAGCGCCCGCGCCAGAGGGCCGCTGCGGCCAGGGCGATGCCGGCGAGCATGCCGGCACCCCAGATGGCCGTGAGCCTGGTGGTCTGGGTGACGGTCATGCCGAGGACCTGGCCGCCGTAGGGCTCGAGCAGCACGTCGTGGGTGGCGAAGCCCAGGGTGGCCAGGAAGAGCACCAGGAAGAGGTTGCGCAGGGGCCCCTGGGCGGCCAGCAGCCGCACCTGCTGGCCCAGGGTCTCGCGCACGCGGGTCGGCTCGGCCACGTCCTCGAGCTCGCCGTTGGGCTTCAGGCGCTCCTGCCCGACCATAGCCGCGAAGGCCAGGGCGATGAAGATCACGGCCGAGCCCTGCATGACCTGGATGAGCCGGAAGTGGCTGTAGCGCACGAGCAGCTGGCCCATCACGATCGAGCTGACGATCGTGCCGAGGACGAGCATGATCCAGAGCACGCCGAGGACCTGGCCGCGCTCGCGGGCCGGGGTGATGTCGCTGACCGTGGCCAGGTAGATCGTCTCGACGATGTTCACGCCGACGCCGTAGGCCAGGAAGATCAGCGTGCAGATCACCATGGCCACGGGGAAGGTGAGGGCGCCGTCGCCGCTGAGCAGGATGAGCGAGAAGGGGGCTGTGGCCAGGCCGCCGTAGGTGAGCATGGCGCCGAGGACGAGGTAGGGCGTGCGCCACTTGCCGGCGGCGCGGGCCACGTCGGACTGGAAGCCGATCAGGGCCCGGGCGGGGGAGACGAAGTAGTGCAGGGCGATCAGGAAGCCGACCGCCACGGCCGGGATGCGCAGCTCGTCAATCAGCACGCGGTTGAGGGTGCCGGTGATCGGCGCCAGCGAGACGCCCATGCCGAACTGGAACAGGCCGAGGCGCAGCACGCGCAGCCAGCGCCGGGCGCCGGGGTGGCTGCCGAGCCAGCGGCGCGCCCCGCCCAGGGGGCCTCTGAGGGCCTTGCCAGCGGCCATGGGGTCTCCTTCGCGTGCTGCGGGGCGGGCGCCCCGCGGGGTGCGGGCTGTGGCGTATTATAGCACGCCCTCCCAATAGTTTAGTATAAGATGCAATAACTCCGCGGGGCGGGCTGTGGTATGATACGGCCCAGAGCAGCGCCGAGAGAATAGCAACCCCATGAGCCGCATCGCCGAGACATTCGCCCGCATGCGGGCCGAGGGCCGGGTGGCCCTGATGCCCTACCTGACTGTCGGCTTCCCCGAGCGCGACAGCGCCCTCGAGCTGGTGCCCGCGATGGAGGCCGCCGGGGCCAGCCTGTTCGAGCTGGGCGTGCCCTTCTCGGACCCCCTGGCCGACGGCGCGACCATTCAGCGCTCGGCCCAGCGGGCCCTGGAGCACGGCGTCACCCTGGCCGACTGCATCGCCACGACCGCCCGCCTGCGCGAGCGGGGCGTGCGGGCGCCGCTGCTGCTGATGGGCTACTACAACCCGCTGCTGCGCTACGGCGTCGAGCGGGCCTGCGCCGAGCTGGCCGCCGCCGGCGGCGACGGCTGGATCGTGCCCGACATGCCCCCCGAGGAGGCCGGCGAGCTGCGCCGGGCCGCCGGCGCCCACGGCCTCGACCTGATCATGTTCGTGGCCCCCACCACGCCCGAGGAGCGCATCGCCCAGATCGTGGGCCAGGCCAGCGGCTTCATCTACGTCGTCTCGCTCACCGGCGTGACGGGGGCCCGGGCGAGCATGGCGGCCAACCTCGGCGAGGTGCTGGCCCGGGTGCGGCGCCACAGCGACCTGCCCCTGGTGGTGGGCTTCGGCATCAGCCGGCCCGAGCACGTGGCCGAGGTGGCGCGCCTGGCCGACGGCGCGATCGTCGGCAGCGCCCTGATCGCCCACCTCGAGGGGCTGGAGCCCGCCGAGGCGGCCGCCGGCGCCGCCGCCTTCGTGGGCCGGCTCCTCGGCGCCTGAGCCGCCCGCCCGCGCGACCCCGAGTTCGTTCCCAGGATCCGCCAGAGGTCACCCGATGGGGAGAACACCATGGAGGCGAAAGCGTACGTGCTGATCGAGGCCGAGTCGGGCCGGGTCGCCGAGGTGCTCGCAGCCCTGCGGGCGATCCCCGGCATGAGCGCGGCCGACGCGGTGACCGGGCCCTACGACATCATCGCCACCGTTCAGACGCCCGACCCGCGCAACATCGGGCGCCTGGTGATGAACGAGATCCAGGGCGTCGAGGGGATCAAGCGCACGGTGACCTGCATCGTGATCGGGTAGTGAGTCCACGTTTGTGAGGTGTGAGCCGCTCGCTGCGCTCGCTGTGTGAGGTGTGAGCACGGCCGCATCGGCTCGGCTCTCATCTCACACCTCACATCTCACACCGCACACCCGAGCTGTCATGTCACTCACGACCCGGCTCGCCCTGACCTACCTGCTGATCACCCTGGCGGGCCTGCTGCTCGTGGGCGGGGGCTTCGTGGGCCTGGCGGGGCGCTACCTGGCGGGCGAACGCGAGCGCGAACTGAGCGCCCAGGCCGAGCTCTACGCGGCGCTGCTCGGCGAGCTGGCGGCGACGCCGGCCCAGCTGCAGGCCCTGGCCCAGGCCGCCCCGGGGTCCGACCTGCTGCAGACGGGCACGGCCGCCCGGGTCTTCTCGCCGGCGGGGGCCGTGATCGCGGGCGACCCGAACCTTGGCCCCTTCCCCAGCCGCGCGGCTCTGCCCCTGCTGCGCCCGGCCTTTCCGCTGCCCGCCTCGCAGGTAGAGGGGCGGCAGTACGCGGCCCGCGCCATCGCGGGCCCCGGCGGGCCGATCGGCGTGGTCGAGCTGTCGCGCGACACGGCCGCCGACGCCCGCCTGCTCAGGGCCCTCGGCGGGCTGGTCCTGCGGGCGGCCCTAGTCGCCGCCCTGCTGATGGCGGCGGTCAGCGCCCTGGTGGCCAGGGGCATCGCCCGCCCGATCCTCAGATTGGCCCGCCAGGCCGGAGCGCTGGCGACGACCTACGCCCCGCCGGGGCCGGTCGCCGAGCGGCGCGAGGGCGAGGCCGGGCAGGGCCGGCCGCCCCGCGTCGCGCTGGCCGGCGCCGACGAGATCGCCGCCCTCGAGCGCAGCCTGGCCCGTTTGGACAGTGGCCTGCGGGCCTACGTGACACGCATCGGCGAGCTGGAGCGGGCCAGGGCCGACTTCTACCGGGGCATCTCGCACGAGCTGCGCACGCCCCTCACGGCCCTCAGGGGCGCCCTGGAGAACCTGGCCGACCGGGCTCCGGCCGAGCAGCGGGCGCCCCTGCTGGCCCTGGAGGACGAGGTGGCCCGCCTTAGCCGGCTGGTGGACGAGCTGCTGCGCCCGCCCGACGACGGGCGCCTGACCCTGCTCGCGCGGGCGCCGGTGGACGTGGCCGCCCTGACCGAGGAGGTCGCGGCCCTGCTCGCCGGTCGCGCGCGAAGGGCGGGGGTGGGGCTGCGGGCCGCGGTGGCGCCGGCCGTGGTGATGGGCGACCGCGACCGGCTGAAGCAGGCGCTGATCAACCTGGCCGACAACGCTCTGCGGGTCACGCCCCCGGGCGGGTCGGTGCTGCTGCGGGTCGAGGCGGCGGGCGGGCGGGCCCTGGTGGCCGTCGAGGACGGCGGGCCGGGGGTGACGCCGGAGTTGCGGGGGCGGATCTGGGAGCGGGGGAGCAGGGGGGGCGACCCGGCGACCGACGGGAGCGCGGGGCTGGGCCTGGCGATCGTGGCCGAGGTGGCGGCGGCCCACGGGGGGCGGGCCTACCTGGACGAGGCGTGGGGCCCCGGGGCGCGCTTCGCCCTCGAGCTGCCGACCGACGAGGTGACCGGCTAACCGCGTATAATGCCCACGGGGGCGCGGCGGGCCGCCGCGGCCCGGCTAGAGAGGGGACCACACATGGACGCTACGAGGCAGCGGCGGGTGCGCTGGGGGGTGCGGGGCGCGCTGGCCCTCGCGATCCTGGCCATGCTGCTGGGCGGGATGTTCAACGTGCTGATCGCGCTCTTCGAGGGCAAGATCCCCGACGGCGCGGGAGTGGGCTTCTGGGCCATCTTTCTGCTGCGCTCGTCGCTGGCCTGGGGGGGCGGGGCGCTGCTCTTCGGCGCGGCCCTCGGGGTCTTCGCCTCGATGATCTGGCGGGACGACAACGAGCAGATTTGACGGGGCGGCCCGGGCGCGCTATAATCATCGCTGTTGCACGGGGCGTAGCGCAGACCGGTAGCGCACCTGAATGGGGTTCAGGAGGTCGGAGGTTCAAATCCTCTCGCCCCGACCAGCAACGCAGGCGCGGCACTCACACAGCTGAGGTGCCGCGCCTGCTGTTTTCCCCCGGTAATTGCCGGGTGACGCCGGGCCGCTACACTGGCCGCGTCCCGGGCCGCGCAGGCGCGCAAAGCTGTTGCGCGGCCTTCCGCTCCCGTGCTACAATGCCTCCCCAGTAAATGATTTTGCCCCCCCCTACGCCCACGGTGCGCAGAAAACGCCGTGACTCATCTTGACACCAACCGTATAATCACCCTATACTTTTACACATTGCGCCAGGGCCGGCGTGTGCACACGGTTCGGCGCCCCACCAGGCGTAAATTCTTCCTCTCCCCACCGCTCTGCAAGGGACAGCAGGAGGCGCGAGCATGGCGACGATGAGCCTGCAAGCCGCATACGATCAGGCCCGGAGCTACCTCGAGGCCAACCAGGTCGAGCAGGCGATCGGTGTGGCGCAGCATATCCTCGAGCAGTACCCGGAGAACCTCGAGGCCCACCGCATCCTCGGCGAGGCGTACCTGGCGAGCCGGCAGTTCGACCAGGCCGAGCTGGCCTTCGGTCGCGTGCTGCACGCCGACCCCGAGAACATCCCGGCCCACGTGGGGCTGGGCATCACCCTGGAGCGGCAGGGCAAGCTCGACCGCGCCGTGGCCGAGTTCGAGCAGGCCCTCGAGGTGCGGCCCGACATGCCCGAGCTGCGCGGCCAGCTGCTGCGCCTCTACACCGACCTGTGGGGCGCCGAGGGGGCGACGCTGCGCCTCAGCCGGCCCGGCCTGGCCCGCCTCTACGCCAAGGGCCATATGCTCCCCCAGGCCATCCAGGAGTTCCGCAGCGTGATCGAGGAGCACCCCGACCGCTTCGACGCCCGGGTCGGCCTCGCCGAGGCCCTCTGGCGCGACGGCCAGGAGGAGGCTGCCGCCGAGACCTGCGAGGCCATCCTGGCCGAGCGCGCCGATGTGCTCAAGGCCAACCTGCTGCTCGGCTACATCAGGCTGGCCTCGGGCGACGAGAGCGGCGAGCCCTACTGGCGCCTCGCCCAGCAGCTCGACCCCTACCAGCAGGTGGCCCGCTCGCTGTTCGAGGCGCTCCCCGATGTCCCCCCGCCCGACCTCGAGATCCCCGCCTGGGACGAGACGGCCTGGCTCGAGCAGCGCGCCCGCGAGGAGGAGCAGCGCCGCGCGCCCGCCGGCGATGAGCTCGGCGTCCAGCCGGCGGCCTTCGCCGCCGCCTCCGCCGACCAGGCCGACGAGGATGGCTTCGACTCCTGGCTGGACCGGATTGACGCTGTGGCCGACGAGGCCCCCGCGGCCCCGCCCGAGCAGACGCCCGCGCCCGCCAAC
>DAOLDO010000378.1:0-6426 GCA_035327325.1 Chloroflexaceae bacterium
GGGTGCCGGGGGCGGCCGCGTGGGTGCCGGGGGCGACCACGTGGGGGCGGGGCGACCACGTGGGGTCGGGGGCGACCGCGTGGGTGCCGGGGGCGACCACGTGGGTGCCGGGGGCGGCCGCGTGGGGTCGCCCCTACTCGTCGGGCTCGCCGGCGCCCTGGCGGATCTCGTTGGGCGTCTCGATCCAGCCGCGGCGCAACGCGAACAACACCGCCTGGGTGCGGTCGTTTAGCGAGAGCTTGCGCAGGATGGACGAGATGTGGTTCTTGACCGTCTGGGTGCTGATGCCGAGCGAGTCGGCGATCTCTTTGTTGCTGCCGCCCGCGGCGATGCGCTCGAGCACCTCGATCTCGCGGTCGCTCAGGGGCGTGAAGATCGGGACGTCGGCGGCCTCTGGGGCCTGGGGCAGGGCCTGGGGCAGGCTGCGGAACTGGGTCAGCACCCGGCTGGCGACGCGCGGCTCCTCGAGGACCACGTCGTTGATCACGTACTCGCCGCGGGCGACGCGGCGCAGGATCTCGACCAGGGCCTGGGGCTTGACGTCCTTCGAGCGGTAGGCCGCGGCGCCGGCGCGCAGGGCGTTGAAAGCCTGCTCGTCGCTCTCGTGCATGCTCAGCATCACAACGCCGAGGCCGGGGTACTGGCGGCGCACCTGCCTGGTCACGTCGAGGCCGTTCATGCCGGGCAGGTTCAGGTCAACCAGCATCACGTTGGGGTCGCGGTCGGCGCCGGAGGTGGCCAGCCACTCGAGGGCGAGCTCGCCGCTGGCGGCCTCGCCGACGACCGAGATGTCCTCCTCGTCGGCCAGGGCCCAGCGCACCCCCTGGCGGAAGAGGGGGTGGTCGTCCACGATCAGCAGCCTTATGGCAGCGTTGGGGGCCATGGCAGGGGCTCCTTTCCCTGGCTCGCGAGCCAGCGCCTGTAGGTCGTCGTCGGGTCGGCCAGCCCCACGACGCCCGCCGCCGTCAGCAGGCCGTGGGCCGCGGGGAGGGGGAAGCCCACCACGGCCGTGTAGCTGCCGCGCACCTCGCGGACGAAGCTTCCGCCGAGGCCCTGGAGGCCGTAGGCCCCGGCCTTGTCGAGGGGCTCGCCCGTGGCCACGTAGGCCGCGATCTCGCCCTCGGCGAGGGGGCGGAAGGCCACCTCGGCGGCCACCAGCTCGAGCCGGGGGCGCGGCGCGGCGCCGTTCGGGACGATCACGCAGAGCCCCGTGTAGACGGTGTGGGCCCGGCCAGCCAGGCGCCGTAGCATCGCGCGGGCCTCGGCGGCGTCGGCCGGCTTGTTGAGCACCGCGCCGTCAAGCACCACGATCGTGTCGGCCCCGAGCACCACGGCCTCGGGGGCCTGCTCGGCGGCGGCCGTAGCCTTGCGCCAGGCCCGCAGGGCCGGGTTGTCGAGCAGCGGCACGGGCGCCGCGGGCAGCGCCCCGGCCACCTCGGGCGGCGGCGGCTCCTCCGACTCCTCGGCGTCGGTCACCACCAGGGTGAAGCTGGCCCCGAGGGCGCTCAGGAGCTCGCGGCGGCGGGGCGAGCCCGACGCCAGGACGAGGGGCGGGTCGGCGGCCGGTTGGCTTTGGGGGTGTGCGACCACAGAGGCGTTGGGGCGGCGGCGCCGCGCTAGCTGACGGTCAGAGCCCGCAGATCATAACACGCGCCATGGCAAACCGCAAGGCGCGGGCCAGGGGCGGCGTTACCAGTCTTTGTCGGCGCCAGGGGCGGCTTATTTATGACCACGAAGCGCACGAAGGCCGCGAAGGGCCGGGGCGTGCCTGTGCCGTCGCCCTCCGTCCGTGCCGCGCGCCCGGCCCCGCGTCGCGCCGAGCGCAGGGCGTCTCGCTCGGCTGCGGCCGCGGGCCTACCAGGGCGGGCGGGGCGCGACGCGCACGGTGCGCTCGGCGCGGTAGGTGACCAGGCCGGGCGGCCCGCCCGGCACCTTGCGCACCAGGGCCCGCCGGCACAGGTCCACCTCGACGGCGGGCTCGTCGCGGGCCTGGCTGAAGTGGGCGGCCAGGCCCGCGGCCTCGAGCACGGTGGCCTCGGGCACCTCGCGCCCGCCGGCGCGCACGATCACGTGGGCGCCGTGGATGGTGCGCACGTGGACCCACAGGTCGTCGGCGCGGCCGACGCGGAAGGTGACCTCCTCGTTCTGGCGGGCGCTGCGCCCGACGAAGAGGTCGAGCCCGTCGGACGAGACCAGGTGCAGGGGGCGCAGCTTCGGGGCCCGGTTGCGGCGGCGCGCGGCGACGGGGTCGGGGTGCTCGCGCAGGTAGCCCAGCTCCTCGGCCTCGAGGGCGAGCTGCTCGATCTGGGCGAACTCGTCGCTGATCGCCAGCATGGCGGTCAGCTCGTCGAGGCCGGCGAGGCGGGCCTCGACGGCGGCCAGGCGCTCGGGCAGGCCGGCCAGGGCGCTCTTGGCCTTGTCGTACTGGCGGAAGCGCTCCTGGGCCTGCTCGACGGGGCTCTGGCGGGGGTCGAGGGCGATCGCGCGGCCCTCGACCTCGAGGCTGGCCTGGCCGGGGCGCAGCTCGTGGAGGAAGGCGAAGATCATCTCGCCCTCCCAGCGCAGCGTCTCGAGCTCGCGGGCCTTCGCGAGCTCGCCGGCGAGCTGGTCGCGCTGGCGCTCGAGGCGGGCCCTGGCGGCGGCCAGCTGCTGGGCCAGGGCCTCGCGGCGCTGGCCGTGGCCGGTGAGGGCCTCGCGGGCGCTGTAGAAGGATTCGAGGGCCGCGCTGATCGAGGGGGCCGGCTCGGCGCCGGGCACGTGGGTGAGGGCGTAGGGCGCGTAGGCGGCCGGGCCGTCGGGGCCGGGGGCGAGGGAGGGCGCGGCGGGCTCGGTGAAGAGCTCGCGCAGCCGCGCCGCGACGGTGTAGTGGGGCAGCGCCTCGTCCAGGCGGTCCTGGGCCCGGCCGAGGGCGCGGAAGACCACCTCGCGGGCGGCCTGGGGCGACACGCCCCTGTAGGCGGCGACGATGGCCTTGGCCAGGTCGCCCTGGCCCGTGGCCGCCAGGTCCTCGATGCCGGCGGCCGTGGCCATGGTCGGGTCGCGCTTCGCGGGGGGCGGCGGCACCTCGTAGACCTGGCGGGGCATGACCACGCGGCTGCTCATGCGCGGGGTCACCCGCTTGATGCTGTCGAGGATGAGGTTGTTGTCGTCCACCAGGATGATGTTGCTGCGTCGGTCCTGGGGCTCGATCGCCAGCTCGCAGCGCAGCAGGGCCTCGGGGGGCAGGGCGAGCTCGGGGGGGCCGTGGGGCTCGTCGTCGGGATCGCCGTCGGGGAGGGCCTCGTCGGCACCGTTGTCCTCGGCGCCCCCGGCGGCCGCGTCGGGATCATCCCCAGCCGGCGGGCCCTCGCCGGCGCGCCGTTTGCGCATGTCAGGGGCTTTGACTATACTAAGCAGCAAGACTCGCTCGAGCGGCGGCTGCTCGACGGCGACCACCCGCCCGCCCAGCAAATACTTGCGCATGAGCAGCAGCAGCGGCGTCTCCTGCTCCACTCCACGGGTGAGCCTTCCCCGCACCAGATGGACGCGGGCGTGCTGCGGGTGCGCCGAGGCGATCAGCTGGTGGCGCCGGCCGCGGGCGTAGACCTCGAGCCCGATGCCGAGGGGCCCGGTAAGGACCACGCGCTGGATGCGCCCGCCGAGGATGGCCTCGCGGAGCTCGTCGGCCACGGCGGCCAGGGTGAGCGAATCGAAGTACATGCTTACGTTTTCGATAGCCAGAGACCTGCCGCCTGCCAGGATACCATAGCCCGAGGCCAGATGATGGCGCACGCCCCCCACAACCCGCTGCTCGACGGGATGCCGCCCCAGCCGCTGCTGGTGGTGATCTCGGGCCCCTCGGGGGTCGGCAAGGACTCGGTGCTGATGCGCATGCGCAGCCTGGGCTTCCCGTTCCACTTCGTGGTCACGGCCACGAGCCGGGGCATCAGGCCGGGCGAGATTGACGGCTACGACTACCACTTCGTGACCACCGAGCGCTTCGAGGCCATGATCCGCGACGGCGAGCTGCTCGAGTGGGCCCAGGTCTACGGCCAGTACAAAGGCATCCCGAAGTACGAGGTGCGCCAGGCGATGGCGAGCGGCCGCGACGTGGTGCTGCGGCTCAACGTGGACGGCGCGGCCACGGTCAGGCGCATCGCCCCCGAGGCGGTCTTCATCTTCCTCGCCCCCGGCTCGCCCGACGAGCTGCGCCGCCGCCTGATGATGCGCCGCACCGAGAGCCCCGACGAGATCGAGACCCGGCTAGCCGTGGCGGCAAACGAGATGGAGCAGGTCTACAACTTCGACTACGTGGTGATTAACCGCGAGGACCGGCTCGACGAGGCCGTGGGCCAGATCCGGGCGATCATCAGCGCCGAGAAGCAGCGGGTCTTCCCGCGGCGGGTGAGCCTGTAGCAAAGGCTGAGGGATGAGGGATGAAGGCTGAAGGCCGGAGTGGCGCGCGAGCGGCCGTCGCCCTTGCCGCCGCGCCCGCGCTCCCGCCTGGCTGGTAAGGACAGCGGTATGACCATCAGCGAGCGGCTGATCGCGGACCTGAAGGAGGCCATGCGGGCCGGCGACAAGGCCAGGGTGGAGGTGATCCGCGGCGCCAGGGCGGCGCTGCAGAGCGCGCAGCTCGAGGCGGCCAAGCAGAGGTACGACGCGGCGGCCCGCGAGATCGAGGCCAGGCACGCCGGCGACGCGGCGGCCCGCGAGGCGGCCCTGGCGGCGGTCGGGGCCGATGCCCACGCGCCCCTCGACCCGGCCGCCCAGGAGGCCGTGATCGCCAAGGAGATCAAGCGCAGGCGCGAGGCGGCCGAGCTGTACCACCAGGCTGGCCGCGCCGAGCTGGCCGCCCAGGAAGAGGCCGAGGCCGCCGTGCTCCAGTCCTACCTGCCAAAGATGCTGAGCCGCGACGAGCTGCGCCCCGAGGTGGCCGCGGTGATCGCCGAGCTCGGCCTGAGCGGGCCGGCGGCCATGGGCAAGCTCATGCCCGTGCTGATCGAGCGGTTCAAGGGCCGCGCCGAGGGGCGCGACCTCAGCCAGGTGGCACGGGAGTTGCTCGCCTGATCCAGGGCCGCCTGCGACCTCGGGTGGTCCCGAGGCCGCCACGCGCCGGAGAGGGCAGCCCAGCCCGCGCCGGCGACACGGGAACATGAACATCACGCGACGACGCTGGCTCGCCGGCATCCCCCGTTTTCGGCCCCTCGCCCCGATCGAGGCCCTCTCGACGCGGCTGCGGCTCACCCTGGCCCTCGAGGGGCTGCTGCTCATGGTCGGCATCTGGGCGGCCCTGACCCTGAGCCTGCCCGGCCAGTACGGCCAGCTCGAGGTGGGCGTGCCCAGCCCGATCAGCGTGTGGGCGCCCGCCGAGGTGAGCTACACCAGCGAGGTGCTCACGGCCGAGCGGCAGGCCCAGGCCGAGAACAGCCCCGACAACCTGGTCTATGTCTACGACCCGATCCTGCCCGTGCAGCAGCGCCAGAGCCTCGACGCGCTGCTGACCACGATCGGCGGGGTGCGGTCCGATCCCTCGCTCGCGCGCGCCGACCGCCTGGCGACCCTGGCGGCCCTCCCCAACGCCGCGTTGCAGATTGACGAGGCCAGGGCCAATCTGATCCTGACCCTCGACGACGCGAGCTGGGAGCAGCTGCGCGCCCAGACCCTGAGCCTCTACGACCGGGCGATCGAGCGCTACGACTACGCCGTGGACGAGCGGGCCCTCATCCAGCTGCGCGAGCGCTGGCTGACCTACTGGCTCGCCACGACCAGCCTCTCGCCCACCCAGCGCGAGCTGGCGAAGTTCTTCACCGAGTCGTTCCTGCGGGTCAACCGCACCCTCGACGAGCAGGCCACGGCCGAGCGCCGCGCCGAGGCGCGCAACAACGTGCCGCCCCAGTCGGTGCGCGTGCTTGCCGGCGAGCGCATCGTCAGCATCGGCGAGATCGTCACCCCGCAGATCATCGAGAAGCTCCAGCGCACGGGCGCCCTGCCGCGGCCCCTGGGGTGGGCCGGCGTCGCCGGTCGCGGCTTCCTGGCCGCCCTGATGGCCGGCGCCTTCCTGGCCTACGCCCTGGCCTTCGAGCCCCAGGTGGCGCGGCGCCCGCGCTCGCTGCTGGTGCTGATCGTGATCGTGGACGTGACGCTGATCCTCGCTCGCCTGACCCTCCCCCTGGCCGAGGCATGGCCCTACGCCTTCCCCCTGGCGACGGTGGCGATCGTCTTCTCGGTGGTCTTCAACGGGCGCCTGGCCCTGGCCGCCTCGGCCCTGATGGCCACGACGATCGGGGTGATGGAGAACAACGCCCTGCCCCTGGCCGTGACCATGTTCGCCACCTGCATCGTGGCGGTGCTGGCGGCCCGCAGCGCCGACCGGATGCTCACCTTCCTGCTGGCCGGCCTCGGCGTGGCCGCGGCGGCCTTCCTCTCCGAGGTGGCCTTCTGGCT
>DAOLDO010000379.1:0-6410 GCA_035327325.1 Chloroflexaceae bacterium
CGCCCCCTCGTAGCCGCCCCCGCCGGCGCGCCGCTCCGCGTGCCTGCTCGGGCCGAGGGCTACAGCAGCCAGACCGCCGCGGCGATCACGGCGAGCAGGATGACGAGGCTGATGCCGGTGTCGCTCCCCGTCAGCCGGTCCACGGGCTCGGCGCGCACGACGAAGACCGGAGTCGGCGGCGGGCTGTTCCGCTGGGCGATGGTGCTCAGGACCACGCCGCCGACCAGGACGACCATGCCGACCATGACGACGAGCTCCATGGGGGTGCTCCTTCCGGTCATGCTTCGCCACCGTCACCGCATGGGGTGCTACGTGCTCGGGTGTGCTTAGAGAACGCGCCCCCGCGGGCCCTTTCACTCCGTCCGATGGCTAAGATCAGTAAAGTGTCGAATTAACACTATCTAGCGGGCCAAAGAGTGAGGGCCGCGGCCCTCACTCTAGTGTCAATATTACACTATAAGCCGGGCGCTGTCAAGGGCCGGGCGACACCGCGGGCTCAAGCAGGCTCACCTGGCGGGCCCCGGGGTCAACCCTGGCGACGACGCCGTAGGGCAGCACGGCGATCGGGTCGGTGTGCCCGAAGTCCATCCCCGTGACGACCGGCATATCGCCGCGCCCCAGCTCGTCGCGCACGACGCGCAGCAGGGCCTCGTCGTACGCGGCGATCTGCTCGGGCGCCACGCCGCCCCCCGGCCGCCCGAAGAGCAGGGCGCTCGCCCGCTCGAGGGCGCCGCAGGCCGCCAGGGCGCGCAGCATGCGCGTCACCGCCAGGGGCGAGGGCGCCTCCTCGGAGGTCTCGAGGAAGAGCACCGCGCCGTCCCACGCGGCCCGGCCGGGCCACACGGGCGTGCCGCGCAGCCAGTCGAGCACCTCGATGCAGCCGCCGATCAGCCGGCCGGCGACGGGCGCCTCGCCCTGCAGCCAGCGCCACCCCGCGCTCGGCGTGAGCGCGCGCCGTCGCGCCTGGTTGGCCGGGTCGCTCCACTCCAGCCGCTCCACGGTCCAGCCATCCTCGTTGGGGTCCAGCGGCCCCAGGGGCTCGGCCGAGAAGAGCGTGCGGCGCACGGCCCGCTCCATGTACGGGTGCAGCCCGCCGTTCTCGGCGAAGCCGGCCATGATCGCGGGCCCGTAGAAGCTGGTGAGCCCGGCCGCGTGGCAGACAAAGTGACCGACCGTGGTGTCCGAGTAGCCCATGAAGACCTTGGGGTTCGCCCGGATCACCCCCAGGTCGAGGTATGGCAGCAGCCTGATCGAGTCGTCGCCGCCGATCGTCGCGATGATGCCGCGCACCGCCGGGTCGGCGAACGCCTCGAGCAGGTCCTCGGCCCGCGCCCGGGGGTTCGCGTCGAGCCAGGCCGGCTCGCGCAGGGCGTGGCGCGTCGGCACCACCTCGACCCCGAAGGCGGCCTCGAGCTGGCGCACCCCCGCCTCGTAGCGCCACGGGAACTGGCCGGGCCCGCCCCACGACAGGCTCACGGCGGCGACCCTGTCGCCCGGGCGCAGCATCGCCGGCCTGACCAGCGCCCCCGCCTCGCCCCTGCTGAAGAACGCGATGCCCATACGACCCCTCCCTCACAAGGAATGTGCTGGAAGAATCCTACGGGCAGGCCCGGCTCCTCGCCTCAGCCAGGGGGCTGAGCGCGGGTAGGCGTTCCGCCCGATGGCGCTCGCCTGCCGCCCGACGGGGTGACGGCTCGTTCCGCTCGCCGCGGAATGAACCTATGGTGTCCATGTTCGGATCACCCCGGCGCGCGAGCGCAGCAAGCAAGCCTCACCCCTCCGCCGCCGCGATCTCGATCCAGTCCCGCTCCATGCCGCGCAGGGTGCCGAAGAAGTCGAAGACCGCCTTCAGCAGGCCGTACTTCGCGTCCAGGGCCTCCTTCGCCACCTGCTCCTCGCCTGGGCCAAGGATGCGCGCCCTCGCCTCGACCGTGGGGCCCAGGGGGTTGCCCATGCGGTCGGACGGGCCGATCAGCACCCTGCCGCTGTTGCGGATCCGCTTGACCTTGCCGGCGTCCTTGCCGGTCATCACGTAGAGCCTGCCGCCCCGCTCGGCGAACCAGACGGGCGTCTTGACCGCCTCGCCGCTCTTGCGGAAGGTGAAGAGGTTGGCGTACTGCTGCCCCTGGAGCGCGCCGAAGCTCGTGGTCGTCGTCTCAGCCATTGGTCCCCGCTCTCCCTGCTAAAAACCGTGCAACATTCCATTGTAGCACGGCTACAGGGCGGGGCCCAGGGCCTCGTAGAGGCCCGCCCATTCCTCCAGGGTCAGCGTCTCGGCGCGGCGCTGTGGGGCGACCCCCGCGGCCGCGAGGGCGGCCTGCACCTGCTCGCGGGGCAGCTTGTGGCCCATCGCGGCCAGGCCGCCCGGCAACGAGTTGCCGAGCTGCTTGCGCGCGTGGAGGAAGCCGGCCTTGATCACCCGGAACAGCCGGTCCACGCTATCTACCTCGACGGCCAGGCACGGGCGCCGGCGCAACAGCAACACCGCCGAGGCGACGGCGGGCGCGGGGAAGAAGCTGGCCGCCGGCACCCTGGCAACCAGCTCGGGCTCGGCGTAGATCTGCACCGAGTGGGCCAGCACGCTCAGGTCGCCCGGCCCCGCCGTGATCCGCTCGGCCACCTCGTACTGCACCAGCACCACGCTCAGCTCGGGCGGCGCGGCCGCCTCGAGGAAATGTCGCAGCACCGCCGAGGTGATCGCGTAGGGCAGGTTGGCCACCAGCTTGTAGCGAGGACCAAAGACCAAGGACGAAGGACCAACGTCGCCCTGCTGTGCCTGCCCGGCTGGCGCGCTTTGGTCTTTGGTCTTTGGTCTTTGGTCTACCGCGGCGAGCAGCTCGCCCGGCTGCACGCGCAGCACGTCGGCCTCGACGATGGTCAGCGGGGCGTACGGCAGCTCGTCGCGCAGGCGGGCGGCCAGGCGCCGGTCGAGCTCGACGGCGATGGTGTGGCCGGCGCGCCGGGTCAGCTCCCAGGTGAGCACGCCGAGGCCGGGGCCCACCTCGACCACCAGGTCGGCGGGGCCGAGCTCGGCCGCGGCGACGATCGCCCCCAGAGCCTCGCCGTCCACCAGGAAGTTCTGGCCCATGCCGCGGGTGGGGCGCAGGTCGAGCGCGCGCAGGGCGGCGCGCACGCGCTGGGGATCGAGGTAGGGGTTGCTCACGGCTCGATCGGCACGATGATCGTCACCGTCGTGCCCTTGCCGGGGGCCGACTCGATCGTCGCGCTGCCGCCCACCAGGCGGGCCCGCTCGTCAATGTTGAGCAGGCCGAACGAGCCGCGCTTCTCGTAGGCGCGCAGGACGCCCTGCATATCGAAGCCCGCCCCGTCGTCCTGCACGGCGGCCACCAGAGTCTGGCCCTCGCGGCGCAGGCGCACCCAGATATGCCTGGCCCTGGCGTGCTTCAGAGCGTTGTTCACGGCCTCCTGGATGCTGTTGAAGAGCGTGCCCTCGGTCTTGGTCTCGAGGTGCACGTCCTCCGCGCCCTCGGCCTCGAGCACGATCGCGGTGCCGGCCTGGTTGCCCTTGAAGCGCTCGAGGTACTGCTCGAGGGTCACCTTAAGGCCCTGGGTCTCGAGCACCAGGGGGCGCAGCTCGAAGAGCATGGTGCGCACCTCGTAGGTGGTGCGCTTGGCCAGGGCGCTCATCTTGTCCAGCTCCTCGACCACGCGGGCGGGGTCGCGCTCGAGCAGGCGCTTGATGAACTCGATGTTCATGGTCAGGGCGGCCAGGGCCTGGGCGGGGCCGTCGTGGAGGTCGCGGGCCAGCTGGTGGCGCACCTCCTCCTCCTTCGAGATCAGCTTGTTGCGCTCCTCCTTCAGGTCGAAGATCAGCTGGGCGTTGTGGAGCGCGATGATCGCGTAGTTGGCCAGGGCCGTCAGGTTCTCGAGCTGCTCGGCGGTGTAGCCACCGGGGGCGTCGCTGGCGACCACCATCAGGCCGTAGGTGCGCATACCTGCCCGTAGCGGCACCAGGCAGGCGCTGCGGCAGCCCCGCAGGCTCTCGAAGCTGCGCAGGTCGGGCTCCTGCCCCACGTCGGGCATGATGCTCGAGTCGGGGCTGCGCAGGGCCGCCGCCAGGCCGCGGCCGACGCGCACCTTGCGGGTCTGGTCGGCGATGCTGAGCGACTGGCTGGCGGCGACGTACAGCTCGTCGCCCTGGCCCGCCGAGA
This sequence comes from Chloroflexaceae bacterium, assembly GCA_035327325.1. GTDB lineage: Bacteria > Chloroflexota > Chloroflexia > Chloroflexales > Chloroflexaceae > CAIWXH01. The sequence continues at coordinate 4,173 of DAOLDO010000379.1, forward strand.
GCAGCACGAAGCCCGCGCTGAAGGGCGTGAGCTTGCGGCTCTCGCGCAGGGTCGCCTCGAGCACCTGCCTGTAGTCAACCGTGGTCGAGAGGGTGTAAGCCACCTCGTAGAGCGAGCGCATCTGGTCGCGGTAGGCCCGGGCGTCGGTCAGGGCCTGCTCGGCCTCCTGGCGGGCCTGGAGCACGCTGGCCCTGTTGTTCTCGCTGAAGCGCTCGGCCAGGCCGCTGGTGATCCAGGCCACGAAGGTGAGGGCCAGGCCGCGCAGGGCCAGGGCCACGTAGTCGAGCATGGTCAGGGCGATGTCGGGGGCCAGGATGCGCCGCCAGCCGATGAAGGCCGCGATGTAGAAGACCGCCGCCACCAGCCCCGAGAGCAGGCTGACGATCGGCGGCTGCCTGATGGCCGCGTTGATCAGCGGGAGCAGGTAGAGCGGGAAGAAGATCACGATCTGCTCGCCGCCGAAGAAGGCCATCAGCGAGATGAACATCAGGTCAACGAGGTAGGCGAAGCTCAGCAGCGGGGCCGCGCCCGGCATGAAGATCGCGACGGTCGCCAGCAGGCTGAACGCCGTGTAGGCCAGCAGCACGATCACCAGGGGCGGGCTGCCGGCGCTCACGGGCCAGACCGGGCCCTCGGTGAGGAAGCTGGTGACGGCGAAGAGGATCAGCAGCGTGAGCCAGCGGGCGAAGGTGTAGAAGCGCTCGCCGCTGAGCATGCGCCAGCGGCTCACCCCGGGGCCCCGCGGGCTGGACAGATTGGTGGTGGCCGTCGTCGTAGCCTTCACAAGGTTCTCTAGCTCTGCGCCGCGAGTCGCTCGCTCCACTCGCTGTGTGAGGTGTGACTCCGCGACGAGCACGGCCGTGCAAGCTTCACACCTCACACCTCACACCTCACACCTCACACCTCACAGCGTCTTCAGCGTGTCGAGGGTGCCGCGCACGGCGTCGGCCGACTTCTTGAGCAGGGCCAGCTCCTCGTCGTTGAGCGGCAGCTCGATGATCTTCTCGACGCCGCCGGCGCCGAGGATGACCGGCACGCCGAAGTAGAGGTCGCTCAGGCCGTACTGGCCGGTGAGGTAGGCCGCCACGGGGATGACCCGCTTCTTATCCTTGAGCACCGCCTCGACCATCTGGGCCGTGGCCGCCGCGGGGGCGTAGTAGGCGCTGCCGGTCTTCAGCAGGTTGACGATCTCGCCGCCGCCCTTGCGGGCCCGGTCCACGATCGCGGCCAGACGGTCGGGCGGGATGAACTCGCTCACGGGGATGCCGCCGATCGTCGAGAAGCGCGGCAGGGGCACCATCTCGTCGCCGTGGCCGCCCATCAGCATGGCCTGGATGTCCTCGACGCTGACGCCCGTCTCCATGGCGATGAAGGTGCGGTAGCGGGCGCTGTCGAGCACGCCGGCCTGGCCCATCACTCGCTCTTTGGGGAAGCCGCTGGCCTCGGCGGCGACGTAGGTCATCGCGTCGAGGGGGTTGTTGACCATGATGATCACGGCGTTGGGCGAGAGGGGGGCGGCCTGGGTGATGCAGCTGCGGGTGATGTCGGCGTTGACCTTGATCAGGTCCTCGCGGCTCATGCCGGGCTTGCGGGGCGCGCCCGAGGTCACCACGATCACGTCCGAGTTGGCCGTGTCGGCGTAGTCGTTGGTGCCCAGGATGCGGGCGTCGTAGCCCATGATCGGGGCGGCCTCGTAGAGGTCGAGGCCCTTGCCCTGGGGCACGCCCTCGACGATATCCACCAGGACGATATCGCCGAGCTCGGCGGCGGCACACCAGTGGGCTGTTGTCGAGCCGACGAACCCTGCGCCGATGATGCTGATCTTTTTCCGCATGTGCGGCCTCCTACGTCTGCGTAGTGCGCTGGGGGACCTGTGGTGTCGCGGCCCGCGCCCTGGCGCCGCCTACGACACGGGCGCATTGTAGCATACGGGGCTTTCCGCGCAGTTATGGCGTGGTGGCGGGGCCTTCACCGACAGACCCAGCGATGATGGACGGCTGGTTGCTTGACCACGAAGCGCACGAAGGGCGCGAAGGGGTGGGGTCCGAGCCGTGCCGGGCGAGCGAGCGCGAGCCCTCCAGGCGGCTCGGGCGTGCAAGGCATGGCAGAGCTTTGCTCGCACCTTCGTGATCTTCGTGGCCTTCGTGGTTACATTGGGCGGCTATCTCGGCCGGGCCGCGCTGGCGGCGGCGCGCAGCCGCGCGAGGGCCGCCTCGAGGTCCGCGGGCAGCGGCGAGG
>DAOLDO010000380.1:0-6407 GCA_035327325.1 Chloroflexaceae bacterium
CCACCGGCCCCCAACGCCCGCCCACCAACCCCGGGTTAGGGGCCCCCGCCGCGATCATCAGCAGCATCAGCGCCCCGCAGCAGCCGATGCAGCAGCGCCCGTGGTGGAGGCCGGCGAACAGGGAGCGCCACGCCGCCCGCGCCGGCCCCTCGCCGAGGGCGGTCGCGCAGCCCTGAGCGGAGCGGCAGGCTTCGAGGTGGCCGCGTTTGAGCGGGGTGAGCTGGTAGGCCCCGGCGACGATCGCTAGCAGGCCGGCAGGCACGCCAAGGCCCGCGCTGAGGGCCAGGTCGGTGAGTGTAAACTGGTTGAGCAGCCAGGCCCCGGCGTAGATCGCGACGCCGAACAGGGCCCAGCTCAGCACGTAGCCCCCCAGCAGCAGGGCGCTGAGCCAGGCCAGGCCGGCGCGCCGGCAGTTCCGGCGCTGAAACCCGCGCAGCAAGGGCAGCGCGGTGGGCAGCATCATCGCGAGCACCATGACCACCCAACCCGCGACAAAGGCGAGGGCCGGCTCGCCCAGCGCCGCGCCGTGGCCCTGGTGGCCCATGTGACCGCTGGAGGGCGGCCGCTGCCAGAGCAGCAGCGCCCCCCACGCCAGCAAGCTGATCGCGCCGACGGCCGCCGTCGAGAGCGCACGTGGGCTCACGCGGCGCTGCGCTCCCGCGGTCTCATACAGAGCCATGCTGCCTCGCTTTCTTCGGAGTGGGCGCCGGCGCTTCCCGGCCTACACCCAGATGTCCGACGTGCAATCGCCGCCCGGGTAGCGCATCTCGTGGGCGCGCGCGGGGCCGCCGGGCTCGCGCCCGAAGTCGAGGTAGAAGTCCGGGTTGATCCGCATGCCGCCCCGCGCCGTGTCGCAATCAATCTGGAGCAGGTACGAGCCGCGCTGGGCGAGGTCGGGGTAGAACTGGTTGTCCCAGCTGCTCAGCAGCGAGTTGGTGACGTAGAGCCGCCTGCCGTCCAGGCTGAGCTGGAGCATCTGCGGCCCGCCGTGGAGCGCGTGCCCCTGGACCGCCTCGCCCTTGCCGAGCACGCCGCCGCACCAGACCTGCCCGGCCAGCCGGGGCCGCGACGGGTCGCTGATGTCGTACTGGCGGATATCGCCGTGCAGCCAGTTGGACAGGTAGAGGAAGCGGTCGTCCATCGAGAGCAGGATGTCGGTGATCAGCGACGGCACCGGGAAGGGCCAGCCCGCGACCTCGACCGGAGGGATGCCCAGCACCTTCTCGACGGCCCACGCGCCGTCCGCCTTGTGCCAGTGCCAGAGCGTACTGCTGAGGGCGGCGCCGACAAAGCCGTGCGTGCTGTCGGGGTCGTGCTGGAAGCGCACCTCCAGGGGGATCAGCCCGTCGTCGCCGAGGTCGGCGCTCTGGACGATCCGGCGCTCCCGCCAGTCCCAGAAGTGGATGCGGCGCCCGTAGCGCCCCGCGGCAACATCGTCGAGGTTGAAGCCCGGGACGTAGGTGTTGGGCGCGGCGAGCTCGCTGCTGACCATGACGTTGTGGCGCGGCTGGTACCAGAAGTCGTAGTTGAACGGCATCCCCGCGGCGGAGCGCTCCCAGCGGCCGGCGATGTTGAACGCCTCGTCGAGCAGCAGGAAGCCGCCCGGCCCGTTGCCCTCGGCGTCGCCGAGCATCGAGATCATGATCTGGCCGTCGGCGAGGCAGTGCACGGTGTGCGGCGCGCTGAGGTTGGTCTGCGCCTTGATCGCCTCCGGCTCGATCACCTTGTGCAGGCGCGGCGCCCGCTCGTCCGCGGCGTCAATGATGTGGATGCGGCTTGAGCGAAAGCCGGGCACGATCAGGAAGCGGCGCTGCTTATGCTCGTCGCCGTGGCAGGAGCTACAGGCGTTCCAGCCGAAGTGGTGCAGCTCGTCGCCGAGGTTGGGCATCGCCGTCCGGTGAATCACCCGCGCGTAGGTCGCCGACGCCGGGTCTACGTCAATTGTCGCCAGGTAGCCGGGCGCCTCGACGCCGGTGCCGTCGTGAAGGGCGACCGTGTAGAGCACCTTCTCGCGCTCGGCGCCCATCGCCTCCCGCGGCGAGGCGTAGCCCGGCCCGTGGCAGGCGTGCCCATCGTGATGCGCGTCCATAATCGCCCTCCTCGTTGTGTACGGCTGGCCGACGGCTCGATCAACATATCGGCCAGCGCACAGTAGCAGAGCAGGGGCTCACGCACACGGGGGGAACCACGTGCTTCGGGCGGGGGGAGTACGTGTTTTGGCACCTGGGCGTCTGCGGGGGGACAGCTAGCGCTCCGGCCGACCGCCGGCGGCGACCCAGGCGGCGATCTGCGCGCGCGAGCGGAAGCCGAGCTTGGCGAGGATGTTGCTGACGTGCCCCTCGACGGTGCGCTCGGTGATCACCAGGGCCTCGGCGATGGCGCGGTTCGAGCGGCCCTCGGCCACCAGGCGCGCCACCTCGCGCTCGCGGCGGGTCAGCTCGCTCGCCGGGTGAGCTGCTTCGTCGCGTTGCGGCAAGGGCGCGGACAGGTCGTCGGCGTCGAAGATGGTTTGCGCGTAGGCAACCGCCTGATCGAACGTCATCGCCTGGCCCTCCGCCCAGGCCGCCTCAAACGCCGCTTCGCCAAGCTGGGCCCGAACAAAGGCCATGTTCCGATCATGTTCGGGCTGGTCGCTAGGGTCAATCAGGGCATCGCTGCGCTGCAGGAAGGCGTGCGCCGCGCCGAGGAGGCGCGCCGCCTGCAATGGCTTGCCCAGGGCTGCCAGCGACCCGGCAAGGGCGAGCAGCTCCTGGATCACATCGGTCTGCACGCCGAGGCTCTGGCATAACACAAGGGAGCGGTGGATCATGCGCATGGCCTCGCGGTGATCACCTTCGCGCTGGGCGACGAACGCGAGGTTGTAGAGGACGTAATACTGGCGTCGCGCGTCGCCGGTGCGCTCGGCGATGGCCAGTGAGCGCTCGTACGCGCTCCTGGCTCCCGCGTGGTCACCGCTCAGGCGCGCCCGCTCGCCGATGGAGTTATACACGAGCCCAAGGCCCGGTTGATCGCCCACTTCCTGGAACAGGACGAGGGCTTCCTGCGAGACGGCCTCCGCCTCCGGGCCGCTCAGCATCGTCGTGCTCAACGCCCACAGGGACCACCCGAGCTGTCGTTTATCGCCGTCGGCGCGCGCAACGGCCACGGCGCGTCGGGCCAGACGTTCGGCCGCCTCGCGATCCTGGTAGATGACCAGAAGCGCCGCGCTGCGCAGCAGACGAACCTGGTGCTCCGGCTCCACCTCGCCGATCCGCGCGAGCAGCCGTTGAGACCAGTGGATGCCCTCGTGTTGACGCCCGTAGACAATCCAGAAGAGGAGCGTCCCGCTCATCATGCGGCTCGCGGCGGCAATATCGCCGCTCTCGAGCGCCCACTCCAGCGCCGCCCGCAGATTATCAAGCTCCAGCTCGACCAGCTGAAACCAGGAGCGCTGATTCGCCTGTCGCAGCTCCTGCTCAGCGCGGTCGGCCAGCCCGGCGAAGTAGGAGGCGTGCCGCCGGCGCATCGGGTGGGCCTCGTCGCCGGCCTCCAGCTGCTCGCGCGCAAACTCGTGGATGCTCTCGAGCATGCGGTAGCGCGCCTCGCCGTGGGGCGCGACCATCTGTTGGAGCAGGCTCTTGTCAACAAGCGAGGCGACACCGCTCAGGGGCTCGAGCGGCGGCGAGCCGCCGCAGACAGCCTCGACCGCGCTCAGCGAGCACCCCCCGCGGAACACGGCGAGACGCCTGAGGAGTCGGCGCTCGGCCTCGTCGAGCAGCTGGTAGCTCCAGGCGACGGCCGCGCGCAGGGTCCGCTGGCGGGCCGGCAGGTCGCGGGCCCCGCCCGTGAGGAGCTGGAGGCGCTGTTCGAGCCGCTCGTACATTGCGTGAGGCGGCAGGTGGCGCACGCGGGCCGCCGCGAGCTCGATCGCCAGCGGCAGGCCGTCGAGCCGGCAGCAGATCCCCGCGATGGTCAGGGCGTTCTCGGGCGTGAGCGCGAAGGTGGGCTGGACGGCCTCCGCCCGCTGGACAAAGAGCCGGATCGCGTCATAGGCCCCAAGCCGCTCGGGGGACAGCGACGTCAGGGTGCGGGGAGCGCCCTGGTCGGTGAGCACGGGGGGGAGGGGCAGCGGCGGCACGGGGAAGGTGTGCTCGCCGGCGATGCGCAGCAGCTCCCTGCTGGTGACGAGGAGCTTGAAGCGCTGCGCCCCCCGCAGCAGGTCGGCCAGCGCCCCTGCCGCCGGGAGGACCTGCTCGAAGTTGTCCAGCACGAGCAGCGCGCGCCTGGGCAGAAGAAAGTCGCGCAGCTCCGCCAGCGGCGGCCGCTCGCCGGCCGGGCGCAGCCCCACGGCCCGCGCGATCGTCGGCAGCACGAGGCCGGCATCGCCCACGGGCGACAGATCGACGAAGTACACGCCCTGGGTGAACTCGGCGCGCAGGGCGACGGCGGTCGCGATGGCCAGGCGCGTCTTGCCGATGCCAGGGGGGCCGACCAGGGTGAGCAGGTGGACATCGTCGCGCCGCAGCCGCCGGGCGGCCTCGGCCGTCTCCTGGGCCCGCCCGATGAGCGGAGTGGGCGGCGCCGGCACGTTGTGCAGAAGCTCGGGCGCCGCTCCTCCGCTCGCTCGCCCCTGGTCGGCGACAGGGTTCGTCATCGCCGTCACCCTGCTGTCTGCCTGACACGACCGCTCGGTCACAGGCGCCGGGGTCGCCCAAAGCGCTCGCGCCTCGGCCGGTCGCCTGGCTGCACCGCGCCGCACAGCTCGCGGGCGAGCCCCCTGCGTGGGGCTATTATATGGACCGCGCCGGCGCAATTCAACTGGAGCGCGCCGGTCTGGCCTGGCAGCGACGGCGGCGCCCGGCCCGCCCCGCCGTCGCTGCCAGCATCCCAACGCTTGTGGCCGCAGCGCAGCCGCCTCACCCAAGCGCTGGGAGAAGGCCGAGAGCGCGAGCCATCTCCACCGCCTCGCGGCGGCTGTTCACCCCAAGCTTGCCATAGACGGTGCTCGTGTGCTTGCGCACCGTATTGAGGGCAATCGTGAGCCGATCCGCGATCTCCTTGTCCGACAAGCGCTCCGCAAGCAGGGCGAGGATCTCGCCCTCGCGATGGGTGAGGACCTCGAGCCCGGCTCTGGGCACCTGGAGCATTCTGTCCGATGGCGCGGGGGGCGCCGGGGCTGCCATCGCTCCCAGGACCCTGGCCACATAGTCGGGCTCCGTCCCTCCGCCGGCGAGGGCCTCGAGCAACGGGCGCAAGCCCGGCCCTCGGTCTGCGAGGGCCCGCAGGTAGCCGCGAGGCGCGGCAATGGCCACAGCCCCCTCCAGAGCCTCCAGCGCCCCTTTGGCGCGCCCCTGGGCCTGTCGGAGCAGGGCCAGCGACGCCAGGGCGCAAACGTGCGGTCGCGTGTTGTGCTGCGCCTCCACCTGGGCCAGCACATCGGCGATCGCCGCCTCGGCTCGCGCCAGGTCGCCGGCCGTCCCCGACGCGATCAGCGCCGCGGCCTTGCTGAGCTGCGGGAGCTCCATAGCGTACCAGGAGCTGCTCCCGAGGTGTGGGTCGCGGGCGATCTCCGCCGCCGCCTCAAGGGCCGCGGGGAGCTCGCCTTGTGCCAGGGCGAGGCGCGCCGCGCAACCCGCAGCCTCGTTGCGGGCGAACGGGCTCCCGATCTCGACCGCAAGGGCTCGTGCCTCGTCAGCATAACCGGCGGTGACCGCGGCCGCTCCCTGGAGCGCCGCAATCACCGCGAGCCCGATCAATGCGCCGATGGTCACCGCCGCGTTGGTCTGATACCGGCGCTCGACCACCGCCGTGAAATGGCGCGCGGCGGTCACAAGGTCTGAGCGCTCGTAGGCCGCCCGGCCCAGGTTGGCCTCTGCGTAGCATACCCAGTAGTCACCGGCCTGGTTGTCGGCGATCGCGCGACTGAGGCGTTCGGCCTCCCTGCGCAGGGCCTCCAGGCTGCCCGCCAGCCCGTGCATCGCGCACAGTGCGACGGAGTGGCTCAGCTCGCCGACCTGCCCTTGCTGCGAGCGCGCCTGGGCGCGCCGCGCCTCGATCAGTCTCACGCCCTCGAGATAGCGCCCCGCCGCGACATAGGCGCGCCCTAGAACCATCAGGGCCTGGCCCGTCAGGCCCAGGCCGTGCTCCTGATCCAGCCCGGCTTGCAGCAGCGGGATGGCGTCGTCAAGGCGGCCCTGCACATAGGCCAGGACGCCGCGAAGCAGGTCGAGATCCGCGTGAAACGTCGCCCAGGGTGGAGGCGGCGCGGCAGCCTGAGGTTCGGCGAGGAGCGCCTCGAGCCGGGCCAGGCTCGCGGCGAGGACCGGGACGTTGAGGGTGGCGAACCCGATGCGCGCCTCGAGCAAGGTGAGCCCGGGGCGGCGCGCGATCAGCGGCGCGGGGAGGAGGTGCAGCCAGTAGGAGGGCCG
>DAOLDO010000381.1:0-6402 GCA_035327325.1 Chloroflexaceae bacterium
CGAGGAGGGCGCCCCCGCCGCGGCCGTCGGCCCCGCCGCGGTCAACAGGCTGGCCGCCCGCATGTCGGGGCTCGACCTGGCCCTGCGCATCAACGGCCAGCCCGTCTACGAGCTCGTCGTGGACACCCCCCCGCCCTCGGCCCGCTACGGCCTCGTGGCCGTCGCCCGTGGCCAGCGCGTCGTGGCCACCTTCAGCAACCTGACCCTGCGCGGCCTCTAGCCCGCCGCCTCAGCGGCGCACCCACAGCCCCAGCACCCCGTCGGCCCGGCGGGTGGGCGCGCCCGTGGCCACGTCGAGGGCGTAGACCCCGTCGTCGCTGCCGTAGACGATCAGCTTGCCGTCGGGCGACCAGAGCTCGAGGGCCATGGCGTAGGCGTCGAAGAAGCCGACCATGGCCGCGAACGCCTGGCTGGGCGTGAAGCTGGCCAGGTCGCGCACCTCGCCGCCCGCCCGCCCGACCAGGTGCCAGGTGAACTGGGGCGCCCCGCCAGCGCCGCGCTCGAAGGTCAGGTAGGCGATGTGCTCCCCGTCCGGCGACCAGAAGAAGGCCGGCACGGCCTCGTCGGGCCGCGAGAGGGTCACGGGTTCGCCGCCCGCCCCGTTAACCACCTTGAGGGCGCCGAAGCCGTTGGGTCCGACCGTGACGTAGGCCAGGTGGTCGCTCCGGGGCGCCCGCGAGAAGAGGATCGCCGCCCCCTGCTCGCGGGCCACGGCGCGCGGGGCGCTGCCGTCGGCCCCGACCCGCGTGAGCACGCTCTCGATGCGGTCGGGGGTCAGGCTGCCCTCGACGGCGGGCTGGGCCACGTAGAAGAAATCCCGCCCGTCCTGGCTCCAGGCCGGGGCCTGGAAGAAGCCCGGGTCGTCGAGGGTGCTAAGGGGCGCGGCGCGCCCGGGCGCGTAGGTCGCCACCTGGCCGAGGGAGCCGGCGCCGCCGCCCGTGTGGAGCAGCAGCGCGCCGCCGTCGGGTCGCCAGGCGAAGTAGGACGAGCCCAGCGTCGTGCCGAGCAGCGCGGCCTCGGCCGAGCCGTCGGCGGGGACAATATGTACGCCCAGCCCGCCGCCGCGCCTGTTGCTCAGGAACGAGACGTGGCGGCCGTCGGGCGCCCAGGTGGCGTAGAGGGGCGGGTGCTCGGAGCTGCGGTACAGCTCGACCCGCTCGCCCGTGCCGAGGTGCAGGGCGTTGAGGGCCGTGCCCTCGGCGCTCCGGCTGATGTAGACGATGCGCTCCCCGTCCGGCGCCGTGCTCGGGTAGTGGAACAGCTCGGGACTGACGTCGTCGGCCACCGTGCGCCCGGCGCCGCCGTCGAGCAGGGTCAGGCTGCGGTCGCCGCCCACCACCAGCAGGCTCTGGTCCGCCGGCCTGAGGGCGAAGCGCCAGTAGGCCAGCCCGGCCACTCCGGCCCCCGCCACGGCGATGAAGGCCGTGAGCAGCCCGATCAGAATCAAGAGGGCTCGGCGCGTGGTCATGCCCGCTCCTTTCCGGCGGCCAGGGGAATAGTCCATTATAGCCGGAAAAGGGGCGCGGGGGCCGCTCGATCCGCGGGGGGCTCAGCGCGGGCGCTCGCGCAGCAGCTCGACGCCGTGGGTCTCGAGGCCGAAGCTCAGGCTGAGGCTGCCCTCGCCGCAGACGTTGACGCAGTTCTGGCAGAGGATGCACTCGCTCGAGAGCACCCGCAGGTGCAGGCGGGTGTAGTCGGTGACCCTGATGTCCATGGGGCAGACGCTCACGCACTCGGCCTTGCCGTTGCACTTGACGGGGTCGCCGCGCACCTTCAGCAAGGCGAAGCGGGCCGCCGGCTTGGCGAGGAGCCCGGCGGGGCAGGCGTACTTGCAGAAGGCCCGGTTGTCGCGCAGCCCGAGGGCCATGCCCACGCCGAGCAGGGAGTAGAGGGCGGTTCCGCCGAGGAACCAGATGTAGGCCCCCACGGGGCCCGGCCTGTAGGCGAAGCCGAGGGCGAGGACCGCCACCAGGGCCACGCTCGTCGCCAGGTGGATGTAGCGCAGGCGCGGCCACACGCCGCGCAGCCGCCCCGCGCTGCGCTTGTGGGGCAGCAGGTCGAGGACGGCGCCCGTCCAGCAGGCCCAGCCGCAGTAGACCCGCCCGAAGAGCAGCGGCCCGGCCAGCTTGGCGAGCAGGAAGTGCAGCACGGCCGCGCCGAAGACGCCCGCGAGAAGCTCGAAGACTAGCCCCTCGACCTGCACGATCGCCTGCTGGGCCGCGACGCGGGCCAGGGCCGCGCCGAACAGCCCGGCGCCGATCGCCATCGTCACCAGGGGCCGCGCTCTGATGCGCCGACCCCGGGGCAGACCAAGGTAGTGGGCCAGGGCCGGCGCGAGGGCCGTGCCCAGGTAGCCGAAGAACACCAGCGGCGCCACGGAGCCGACCACCAGCCACGTCGTCACGCCCACGCCCCAGAGGGCGACCGCGACAGCGACGGCGATCGCCAGCCGGGTCCGCGCCGAAAGTGCTTCCATCGTGCCCCCCGCTCACGCGGGCCGCCCCTCGCGGCCCGCCGGCCTCGCCCGGAGTCTAGCGCGCCGCCACGCGCCCCGGGGTGAACGGTTCGCCCGCGCCGGTGGCGATCGGGCCACGCAGGTGAACATATGGTGAAGGCCGCGCGGGGAACCCCGCGCGGCCTGCGTCATTCGCCCGAGGTCCGTGGCCCCTACGGGCGCCGATCCTCGTCGTCGCGCCTGACGGGCACGGCGACGACGCGGCGGATCGCGGCCACGGCGGCGTCTATGGCCCGCTCGCGCTCGCGCCGGCGCCGCTCCTGCGCCACCACCAGGCCCGCCAGGGCTGCCGACCACAGGCAGACCAGGCCGACCACCAGGAGCGGCCAGCCGCCGCTGGCGTGCAGCCAGCTCTGGAAGACGAAGAGCGCCAGCGAGGCGCCCACGAGGCTCGCCAGCAGGCCCAGCTTGCGGACCAGCTGGCGCAGCTCGCGCAGTATGTTCTGCATCCCGCACCCCCTATCGGTACACGGGCGGCCCGGGCCGCCGCGTCGCGTATCCAGTGTCACTGTTGGGGGGAGGAGCAATGACCGTGCCAGGTGGGGCTCAGGACTTGCCGGCGCGCAGCACGTCCACCGTGACGAAGCTGAGCTCGCGGCCCGCCAGCCCGGCGAGGATGCGGTCGGTCAGCTCGGCCACGGGCGGACCGCCGAGGGCCTCGTGGAGCACGATCAGCGAGCCGGGGCCGGCCTGCCTGAGCACGTGGCGCACGCTAAGGGCCGCGGGCTGCATCCAGTGGACGGGCATGAGGCTGCACAGGACGGGCTGGTAGCCCCAGGCGCGCAGCCCCTCGAGCACCGACCCGCTGAAGTGGCCGTAGGGCGGGCGCACGCTCGTGAGCGACTCCGGGTCGCGCCGGCTGTGGCGCGCCAGCAGCTCGCGGGTGCGCCCAAGCATGGCGCGCAGCTCCTCTTTGGGCTCGAGCAGGAAGGAGCGGTGGCGGTAGCCGTGGATCATCAGCTGGTGGCCGGCCGCGGCGGCCGCGCTCACCAGCTCGGGGTGGGCCTCGATCCGCTCGCCGAGCCACGAGAAGGTGGCGGTGACGCCGCGCCTGGCCAGCACGTCGAGCAGGGCCGGGGTGTCGCGGGGGTCGGGGCCGTCGTCGAAGGTCAGGGCGACCTCCCGCCTGGCCGGGTTGCCGACCCAGAGGATGTCGGGGAAGTGGCGGTCGAGCAGCCGCCCCACGTCGGCCAGCGACGCGGCGGCGTAGCTCTCGAGCAGGGCGCGCCAGACCATCGCGCGGTCGCTTCTAGCCCCTCGGCGCGCTCAGGCCCGGCGCGGCCTGCGCTCGTCCTCGTCGGGCAGGAATATGGAGAGCAGGAACGAGACGATGGCGACGACGATGCCGCCGATCAGGGCGGGGATGAAGCCGCTGACCGTGAAGCCGGCGCCGAACCAGTTCTGGGCGATCCACGAGGACAGCCAGAGGCAAAAGGCGTTGATCACCAGGGTGAACAGGCCCAGGGTCAGCAGCACCAGCGGGCAGGACAGCAGGGTCAGGATCGGCCTGATAAAGGCGTTGACCAGCCCGAAGACGGCGGCCATCACGAGCACGGCCACCCAGCCGTTCTGGTCGGTGATGGCGATCCCCGGCACGACGAGGGCGGCGACGAACAGGGCCGCCGCGGTGATCAGCCAGCGCATCAGGAGGCGCATAGGATTCTCCGCTTGCCGAAAAGAGCTGAGCCGCCCCTATTGTACACCGCGCCCGGGGCCGCGCCCTACCCCTACGGCCAGATCGCCCCTACTGGGGCGGCAGCTCGACCCGGGTGAGGATGTCGAGCCGGGCGCGCAGGGCCCGGGCGGCGCTGTCGGCCTCGATCAGCGCGAAGACCGCGCGCTCCTCCGCGCTCATGGCCAGGGGCGCGGGGTCGCGCCGCCGGATCTGGCCGGCCAGCCGGGCCTGGTAGCCGTCGTAGCAGGCCAGCTGCCCGGGCGTGAGCAGCTCCTCCAGCCGGGCGCGCAGCAGCCCCCGCGCCCCGGCGATCTCGTCAGCGGTCATGGCAGCCTCCGTCATCATCGCGTGCCCGCCCTGGCCGCAAGAACAGGGCCGCGGCGGCGCCGTGGCCCTCACAGCCGGCGCAGCGGGATGATCTGGAGCCAGAAGAGCAGGTAGAAGGCGAGGGCCCCCAGCACCAGCAGCGCGCCCTGGATCAGGACGCAGCCCGCGGGGAGGCGGGCGCCGAAGAACATGCCCTGCCAGTAGGCGAAGGTGTCGCGCCAGATGATCAGGGCCAGACCGAGGCTTGAGAAGGTCACGACGACGATCCAGACAATCACTGCGATCTCTCTCTCCCAGGGGCCGCCAGGCGCCCGGCAGCGGCGAAGGCTAGAATAGAGTCTCGCCGCCCGAGGGCGGCGAGGGTTGCGCTGGCGGGGCTGGCGCGACTCGAACGCGCGACCATCGACTTAGAAGGTCGGTGCTCTATCCAGCTGAGCTACAGCCCCATCAGCGCGTATAGTACCCCTTGCCGGGGCGTTTTGCAACTTACTGCACGACGAAGTCCACCACGCCCTGCAGGCCGCTGCGCTGGCCGGCGAGCACGATCTGGTGCGTGCCCCGCGGCAGATCGGGGCTGGGGTCGGTGCTGCGCAGCCGCAGCTCGACCTCGCCGAGGGCGTTGGCCGTGCCTGCCAGGCTGAGCGCCCGCACCCCGCCGGCGCCCCGGTTCACGTTCACCCAGGCCGAGACCCGCTCGCCGGGCAGGAAGCGGTTGCTGAAGAAGACGTGGGTGGTGCCGATCGGGCCGCGGTCGGGCGAGACCCGCACCCACACGAAGTCGCCGTGGGTCGAGCCGGCGCCGACGACCACGGGCGCCCAGTTGCTGCGTCGCTCGCCGCCGGTGTTGCCGTCGCGCCAGGTGTAGCGCGCCCGCGCGTCGAGGATCACCGGATCGGCCGGCCGCACCGGCAGGCCGCCGTTCACCCGCACCACCACCTGGCCGCTGCGCTCGGCGCCCCGCCCGAGGGGCCCGAAGGTGACCGTGTAGCGGTCGCGGCCAAGCTCGCTCAGCCAGTCGCCCGAGCGGCTGCTCAGGCTAGTGGCGATCGGGGTCACCTGGTTCGGGTTGAAGGGCATGGTGACCCTGGTCTCGCTGGCCTGGGCGTCGCCGGTGTTGCGCAGGGTGAAGGTGTAGGTGATCAGGTTGCCCGGCCGCACCAGGATCGAGGGCCGTGCGCGCACCGTCACGGCCACGTCGGCGGAGCGCTCGGGCCGGGGGTCGGGGGTGGGCGTCGGGTTCTGCCCGCCGTCAATCGGGGTCTCGCGCCCGGGGAGCAGGGGCAGGTAGGTCAGGCGCGTGGCGAGGAGCATGCTCTCCTCGGGGATGGCGGCCAGGGCCTCCACCGCCTCGGCGCCGGCCTCGTAGCCGGCCAGGGCCGCCAGCACCGCCTCCTCCTCGCTCAGGGGCGCCGCGAGGAGCGCGGTCGCGTCGGGCTCGGTGTTGGGCAGCAGGGGCTCCGCCGGCGGGGCCTCCTGCGCGAAGACAGGGACCATCACGACGGCGAGGAGCGCCGCCAGGAGCATGCCGAGGGGCCGCTGCCAGGGTGTGCGCTGGGTTCTGCGAGCCATCGTCGTACCCTTTCCATAGCGCGTCGAAGGGGCCACCATGGCCCCCTCCGGCGCGTAATCTGTGCTTGGTACGAATTAAACGATGGGCGCCCCCGTTTGGTTCCTATGGGCGGGGTAGGTCTTTAGACTGAGATTCTGCTGAGGGGCGCCTGACGGCGCGCGGGCGCCGCTACTCAACGCACCTGAGCGGGCTCAGGGCCAGGGCGTAGACCCGCTCGAACTCGTCCAGGTAGGCGCGGGCCAGGGCCGGGTCGCGACACGCCCGGCAGGTTTCGTATGTCAGCCACCCCGCCCATGCGGGCGAGCTTTTCGAGGC
>DAOLDO010000382.1:0-6398 GCA_035327325.1 Chloroflexaceae bacterium
ATCGACAACGACGCCAACCTGATCGCCCTCGGCGACGCCACCTTCGGCGTCGGCGCGGGCTGCCAGCACCTGGCCTACCTGCACCTGAGCAGCGGGGTCGGCGGCGGCCTGGTGCTGAACGGGCGGCTCTACCACGGGGCCACCTCGACCGCCGGCGAGATCGGGCACGCGGTGGTCGGCCACGGCTGGGACGGCACGGGCCGTCCCGAGACGCTTGAGGAGCTGGTCTCGATCAGCGGCCTGCTGCGCCGGGCGGCGCGCTACGGGCTCGACACCGACAACCTCGAGCAGATCTTCGGCGACAGCTCGGCCGGGAAGCGGGTGGTGAGCGAGGCCGTGGACCTGGTGGCGACGCGCTGCGCCCAGATCGTCGCCCTGATCGACCCCGAGATGATCGTGCTGGGCGGCATCGTGGTACGCATCGGCGGCGAGCCCTTCGTCAAGGCAGTGGCCGACAAGGTCAACGACTTTATCGCGCCCCAGTTCGCCCGGCCCCTGCCCGTCGTCGCCTCCATCCTCGGCCCCGACAGCGTCACCGCCGGGGCCATCGCCGACGCCCTCGACAGCCTCTCGGACTGATCGCGGCCCCGGCATACGCCGTTTGCGCGCAGGGCGGCGGGATGCTATAATCTCAAAAGCATTGCGCGGCACACGTTCAAAGCAGGGAGGACAACCTCTCTGCTTAGTGTTGCTTTATGTGGAGAGCCGATGGACGCCAAAATGATCACCTTTGGGGAAACAGCGATCGACAAGCTGATGCAGTGGCTGCGGTCGTCGGGCGAGCCCAAAGATATTGACGAGCTGCTCCGGCAGTATCTTGAGCTGCTCAGCAAGCTCGTGATGGAGGACAGCGAATGAGCGCCGCCCCGACCAGCACCGCCAAAGATGGGCAGGCCCTCGCCGAGGAGATCTACGGCCTGATGGTGGCTCAGGGGGCGATGTTCGCCGTTGACACGCCGATCAGGCAGAGCCTCGCCAACCTCGCCGCCTACTTCGCCGCCAGGCGCCAGAGCGACCCCCAGCAGCTGGCCAAGCAGATCGAGTCCGCCCTCGCGAAGGACGGCCGCTTCCGTCGCGAGGAGGTCGCGGGCGAGGTGCGCTTCGTCACCTCGCGCCAGGGCAGCTACGTGCCGCGCGCCGACGTGGACACCCACAGCTTCAAGCAGCGCCTGCACGACCCGGAGCACCCGCTGCCGATTGACGATATCAGCGTGGTGGTCTCGACCTCGCGCCCCGCGATCACGACCGTGGAGCCGGTGTTCATCTCCGACTACTGGCAGATCCAGGCCGGCCTCGTCCCGTCCGACGACGAGGAGCTGGAGGACGAGACGGTCGCGGTGATGGCCGAGGACGAGGCCGCGCCCGTGGTGGCCGCCGAGGTCGCGCCGCCCGTGACGGTCGAGACGCCCGCCGAGGCCCCCGCGCCCGCCGAGGCCGCCGAGGAGGAGAAGCCGGCCATCCCGGTCGCCGCCGAGGCGCCCCAGGTGATCGAGGCGCCCGCCGCCCCGACCGCGGCGCCGGCCCCCGCGCCCGAGGTCGTCGCGCCGCCACCCGCGCCCGCCGCGCCCCCGCCCGCGCCGGCCCGCACCGCCGAGCCCGTCGCGCCGACCGCGCCCCCGCCGAGCGCCCCGGCGCCGGCCCCTCGCCCGGCCCGCCCGGCCATCGAGCGCGGCACGGTCTTCACCCTGGCCGACGGCACCGCGATCGACCTGCGGCGCCCCATGGCCGAGCTGCTCGCCGAGCACGGCGCAACCCTGGCCCAGATCCTGGCCGAGAAGATCGAGCAGGATCCGCTGCGACGCATCGTCAGCTTCGGGCGGCGCTACTTTCCCGAGGCCAACGTCATCAACCTGGGCAAGAACGACCTGCGCAAGATCCGCGACTACATCCTCGAGCGCGGCGAGCCCCTGCTCGACACCGAGCTGCTGGCCGACGTGTTCTACCACAACACGCGCCAGTCGGATTACGAGGGCGTGCGCTTCTCGATCAACTACCGGCTGCACCGCGAGAAGGACTTCGAGTTCGTCGGGGTCGAGGGCGCCAACCTCTGGTCCACCAAGGGCCTGCCCGCCGTGGGCGGCAAGCGGGTCAAGGCGGCCGAGATGGGCCAGATCACCTCGTATCTGGTCGAGGGCCACGACGATAGCCTGGCCACGCAGAGCGTCGAGGCGATCGCCGAGAGCGGCAGCGTGACGCGCCTGCTCACCTTCTTCGAGTGGGAGTACGGCGTGCTGCCCCTGGACGCGGGGCTGGCGGCCCTGCTGCCCGGGCCGGTGCTGCCCGACCAGCGCAGCGCCGTGCTGCGCTTCGAGTCGCCCCAGCACTACACCCAGTCGCTGGTGGAGGTGCGCTACCCGACCGGCAACCGCGGCGGCTGGCTCCAGGGCCTCGAGGAGTTCTTCCACGCCCACCTAGTGCCCGGCGCCCTGGTCACGATCGCGCGCACCGGCGAGCCCAACATCTTCAGCATCAGCTACGAGGAGGCCGGCGAGACGAGCGAGCGCATCCTCACCTACGACGAGAAGAAGAACAAGCTTGCCTTCGCCAACGTCTCGTTCTTCGCCGCCGTGGACATGGACCAGCTGCCGAGCCAGAGCAGCTACGGGCGCCTCAACCGCCTGAAAGCCTTCCCCATGGGCGAGCGCCGCAAGGCCGAGATGATCCTCGAGCACGTGGCTGAGACCCTGGGCGAGCAGGTTGGCACGCCGGCCGCGCCCCGCTACGCGATCAGCATGGGCGACCTGCTGATGGGCTACAATGTGCTGCGCCCCGGCTCGCGGGCCCTGCTCGAGGCCCTGCTGGCCAACAACGACGAGTTCGAGCCCGACGAGGGCACCCCGGGCCTCTTCTACTACGCCCCCGCCCGCAGCGCACAGGACGCCGAGGAGGAGGACGCGGAGGAGGAGGAGCCGATCGCCGACGTGCAGCCCACCCGCCGGCGCTACGGCGGCCGCTACACCGAGGACGACGAGTAGCGCGGCCAGAGCTCCGCGGCAGTGAGGGGGGGCGTTGGGGCCAGGGCGCGAGCGCGCCCCGCGCCCCCGCGCGCCCCCTCGCGGGACTCTGCGGGCACAGGAAGGAGATCCCCGATGAGCTTCGAAGCCCAGCTTGCCCGCATCGGCGACCTGGGACACCCCCTGACCCACGCCGAGCTGAAGGCTCTCGCCGGCCTGGGCCCCGAGTCGCTCAAGGTCTTCTGGCAGGCGTGGCGCGAGTTCCCCGCCGACCGGCGAGTCGAGATCGTGCAGGCCCTGGACGAGCTGGGCGAGGACAATGTTGACCTGGATTTCCGCCCGGTGCTGCGGGCCTGCCTGAGCGACGCCGACCCCGACGTGCGCACGGCCGCCGTCGCCGGCCTATGGGAGGACGAGAGCGAGCGCACGATGGACCGCCTGATCGCCCTGCTCGACGACGAGGCCGGCGGCGTGCGCTCGGCGGCGGCCGTGGCCCTGGCCCCCTTCGCCTACAGGGCCGAGCTGGGCGAGCTGGCCGCGCCCGTCGGCCAGCGCGTGCAGGCCGCCCTGCTGCGGGCCGCGATTGACCCCGAGCAGCCCCTCGAGGTGCGGCGCCGCGCCGTCGAGGGCCTGGGCTACTTCGCGGGCTCGAAGGAGGCCCAGGCCGAGATCGGGCGGGCCTACGCCCACGCCGAGCTGAGCATGCGCGAGAGCGCCGTGCTGGCGATGGGCCGCTCGATGCGCCCCACCTGGTTCCCCTACATCGAGCGCGAGCTGAAGAGCCCTTCGCCCGCCCTGCGCTACGAGGCCGCCCGCGCCGTCGGCGAGCTCGGCGAGGACGGGCGCCCCCTGCTGCCGGCGCTGCTCCCCCTGGTTGACGACGACGACAGCGAGATCTCGCTCGCCGCGATCTGGGCCCTCGGCCAGGTGGGCGGGCCCAGCGCGAAGCGCCTGCTCGAGCGCCTCGCCCGCTCGAAGGACGACGCGCGCCGCCAGGCCGCCTCGGACGCCCTGGACGAGCTCAGTATTGATGAGTTTTAGGTGGGGGAACCGGGTTCCCCCACGCCCCCGCCGCTGAGGGGATGGACGGGCCCACTCCCGCCGCCCCACAGGGGTATGTGAGGAGCCGGGTTCCCCCACGCCCCCGCCACCGAGAGGGTGGGCCAGCCCGGCCCCCAAGCATCGTAGGGAAGCCATGGCACTGCACTACACCAGGCTCGAGCAGCTGACGGCCCACTACGGCCACATCGTTGTCTCGCCCCACCTGGACGACGCCGCCCTCTCGTGCGGCGGGCGCATCGCCGCCCTCGCGGCCGCCGGCGAGCCCGTGCTCGTGGTCAATGTGTGCAGCGGCAGCCCCGGGCCCGGCACGAGTTTCAGCCCCTTCGCCGAGGCCACCCACGCCCGCTGGGGCCTGCCCGCCGCCGAGGCGGTGCGCCTGCGCCTCGCCGAGGACGAGCAGGCCCTCGAGACCCTCGGCGCCGACAGCTACCAGCTCGACCTGCTCGACGCGATCTACCGCATGCCCGCGGCCTACACGGACAACGCGACCCTGTTCGGCGCGGTCGCGCCCGGCGATGGGCTGGCCGCCGAGCTCAGCGCGCACCTGGGGGCCCTGGCCGCCCGCTTCCCCGCGGCGATCTTCTACGCCCCCCTCGGGGTGGGCGGCCATGTAGACCACCAGGCGGCCTACGCCGCCGCCCTCGCCCTCGCCGCCGGCGGGGCCAGCGTCGCCTTCTACGAGGACTTCCCCTACGTAGCGCGAGCGGGCGCCCTCGAGGCGCGCCTCGCCGAGCTGGGCGGCGCCGAGCTGTTTATGCCGGTGGTGGCGAGCATTGACGGGGCCCTGCAGCGCAAGGCGGGGGCGATCGAGGCTTACGCCAGCCAGCTCGGCGCGCTCTTCGGGGCGAAGGAAGAGGTCGCCCCCGCTGTGGCCGCCTACGCCGCCCAGGTGCGCCCCGACGGCAGCGCCTACGGCGAGCGGATCTGGGTGCGCCGGTGAGCGGCATCCTCGCACGGCCCGCCGAGGACGCGCGCGGCGCGCTGGCCCTGGTCGAGCCGGCGACCGAGGCATGGGACGCCTTCGTCGCGGAACACCCCCAGGGCAGCCTGCTCCAGCAGTGGGGCTGGGGCGAGCTCAAGGCGGGCGCCGGCTGGCGGGCCCGCCGCCTCGCCGTGGTCGGCGCCGACGGGCACATCCGAGCGGGGGCGCTGCTGCTGCTGCGCTCGCGCTTCGGGCTCAGCGTGGCCTACACGCCCCGCGGCCCGCTGCTGGCCGGCGATCCGGCGGCCGACGGGCTGCTCCTGGCCGGGATCGAGCGGGTGGCGCGCCGCGCCAGGGCGGTCTTCCTGCGCCTGGAGCCCAACCTGACCGAGGGCGACCCGGCGGCCGACGCGGCCCACACCTGGCTGCTGCTCCAGGGCCTGCGGCCCGCCGAGACGATCCAGCCGCGCAGCTCGCTCCACGTCGCCCTGGCGCGGCCCGAGGAGGCGATCTTCGCCGGGTTCAGCAAGGGTCACAGGGCCGACATCAGGCGGGCCGAGCGCGGGGGCGTGCAGGTGCGCGTCGGCGACGAAGCGAACCTGGGGACGTTCCAGGCGATCATGCGGGCAACGGGGGCGCGGGCCGGCTTCGGCGTCCACGAGGGCGGCTACTACGCGGCGGCCTGGCGCCGCTTCCAGCCGCGCAGCCGCCTGCTGCTGGCGGAGCTTGGCGGGCGCGCCGTCGCGGCCCACTTGGTCTTCGCCGACGCGGCGCGGGGTCTCTACCTCTACAGCGGCGCCGACGAGGAGGGCCTGCGCTCGGGGGCGAACCACCTGCTCGAGTGGCACGCCATGCGCTGGGCCCGCGGGCTCGGCTGCGCCGCCTACGACCTCTGGGGCATCCCTGACGCCCTGGGCCGGGCGGCCGCGGCGCCCGACGCGGAGGCGCGCGCCGCTCTGGAGGCCGAGGCCAAAGCCGACCCGCTGCTCGGTGTCTACCGCTTTAAGAAGGGCTTCGGCGGTCGGATCGTGCGCTATCTGCCGGCCTACGACCGCCCGCTCATCCCCCCGCTCTACGGGCTGGCCCTGAGCCGCCTCAGCGCCTGAGGGCAGATCAGGACCCCCGCCGCCACGAGCGGTTAGCACTCGTGGCGGCGGGGGCTTTCGGCCAGGCTTGGGGTGCTCTACGCGCCGCGTCGCACTTAGCGCCTGCCGCGGGCCTTGTCCCAGGCGTAGCGGACGGTGTCCTTGAACTGCTCCCAGGTGCCCGGGTTGTGGTCCTCCCAGCGGCGGCGGGCGTCGGGCTCGATGGCGTTCCAGTCGCGGTCGCTGTAGCGGGTGTCGGTGGCGAGGGAGTGGCCGTAGCGGTAGACCGGGGCGTAGTCGTCGTAGGTGTAGCGGGCCGAGCCGTAGGTCTGCTGGTAGTGGCTGCGGTAGTCGTTGTCGTAGGCGTCGAAGCCG
>DAOLDO010000383.1:0-6395 GCA_035327325.1 Chloroflexaceae bacterium
AGCTGATGCGGAACGAGTGCTGGTTGCGCTCGGTGATCGGCACGCCGGCCCAGAATGCCGCCCGAAACACCGTGGTCGAAACCTGACAGACGCCGCCGCCCCACTCCAGCTGGGTGCGCCCCTGGATGATCGCATAGCCCTCTGTAAAGCCGTTACTGGCGTCGATCGCGCCCACATGCTCGTTGAACGAGAACTCCTCGCCCGGGCCGAGTACGACGCCGTTCATCTGGGCGGCGCCGGCGCGAATATTCTGGATGCGGTAGGGCGCCGAGCCGCTGAAGTCGCTGCGACCCTCGGCCACCAGCTCGACGATGCCGAGGCTGGCGAGCGTCTCCGGCCGGATCGCCGGTGGCACAGCGGTGAGCCCAACAGCGATCTGCCCCTTGCCCTGCCAGAGTTCCTCGGTGATCTGAGTCAGGGCCGCCGCCTGATCAAGTCGAGCGCCGTCACTGCCCGGCTCGCTGATCCGCACGGCGCCCTCGCTCCAGCGCAGCCTGGGCTCGACCGGCGCTCGCTCCAGCAGGGGCGCGACCTCGGCGAGCCAGGTGGCGATCGGCTCGGTCGTGAGCGTGGCGGTCAGGGTGTCGCCTGCGGCATCGCTCGTCCGCTCGATCTGCACGAGCTCACCCAGCTCTGCCGGCGTCCAGGTACGCTGCTGGTCGCCGATCTGCACCGTGGCTGGCTGCGCCAGCAAGGTGGTGAGCTGGCTCTGCGCCTCGGCAATGCCGCGCTCGTCGAGGGCCGGCGCAAGTACCTGGGCCTCAAGCTCCACGGACTGGGGCTGCAACGCGAGCAAGCCCGGCGCGACCTGCACTGCGATCTGCTCGGTTGCAACCGCCTGGCCGGGGCGCGAGGGGGTCGTCACGACCCGCCCATCCACCACGGCGAGCGTAGCATCCTCCGGAGCGAACGCCAGCTCCTCGGACAGCCGCGCCAGGTAGGCCGCAAGGCGACTCTCGTCGAGCTTGACCTGGAGCGGAATGTCGCGCCGCCCGTTCAGCAGCATGCCGCGCTCGACCAGACTGGCGAGCACGTCGGGGCCGCGCCCAACCACGAATGCCTGGTCGACCGCCGCGTCGATGGCGACGTCGAGGCCGATCTCCTCGACTGTGGGCGTCCAGCTACGCTCGCCGAGGCGCAGCGTCAGCGGCGTCTGGAGCAGGGCAGCGTGGCGCTCGCGCAGTGCCGCCCGCGCCGCCTCCGGCGTCATGCCGCTAACGGCGAGGCCGTCGATCGAGACGTTCTGCACAATCTGCCCATCGTACGCGCGCCCGAGAGCGTACACGGTGCCCAACGCGATCAGCGCCGCCAGTGTGAGCGGGGCGAAGAACCACATCCAGGTGCGCCGCCGCTGCTTGCGGCGTCGGAGTGCCATCGGCTCGACCGGCTGCGCTGTGCGCAGCGACTGATCCTGTTGCGCCATAACAGACTATTCCATTCCAAGCGGAAACCTAACGCCCTGTGCCGCGGACGAAAATGTCCGGCCAGGGCTGATACCGGCTGAAGAAGCGATCCTGGTAGAGAATTGTATTGCCCTGACGCACAATGCGCCCAACTGTCGCGTCGAAGCCGCCACGGGCCGTGTCGGTCTGGCGGACCGTGCCTGCCGGCAGTGTCGGGTCGTTGACGTAGCGCGGCGCCATTGGGGCTGGAACGCGATTAGCGATCTCGACTGGCAGTTGCACGACCTCGCGCTGTGGTCGCGTGCCGTACAGTCGTACTGTGAGGATCTGGTTCTGCAGATCGACCCCGGTCTGCATCAACAGCCAGTTGCCGGTGTCGTTCACAAAGCGGAGATCGTAGCCGCCCGGTCCCGTAAAGATCGCCGCGTCAAGGCCAGGAGGCTCGCCGAGCTCTTCATACCAGCTAATGCGGAACGAGTGCTGGTTGCGCTCGGTGATCGGCGCGCCGACGTAGAACGCCGCCCGAAACACGGTGGTGGACACCTGGCAGACGCCGCCGCCCCATTCGAGCTGGGTACGCCCGTCGATGATTGCGTAGCCTTTGGTAAAGCCGTTGCTCTCGTCGATGGCGCCGACGGTGTCGTTGAACGAGAACTCGGCGCCGGGTGCAATGAGAACACCATCTATGCGCGCGGCGCCGGCCTGGATGTTCTGAATACGATAGGGCGCCGAGTTGCGGAAGCTGCTGCGGCCCTCGGCGACGAGCTCGATTAAACCAAGGTCAGCGAGCGTATCGGGGCGAATGCTGGGCTGTGGGACCGTCACCGGCAACTCGATGGTACGCTGGTCACCCCAGGGCTTCTGCGCGAGCAGATCGGCGGCCTGAGCCACCTCGAGCTGGCGCCCATCGCGCCCCGGCTCGATGATCTGCGCCGCCCCGCCGCTGAAGCGCAGCCTTTGCTCGACGGGCTGAAGGTCGATCTCATCAGCCAGGTCGCGCAGGGCTGCTTCCAGTCGATCACGGTCTAACACGGGCACAACGCGCTCGCCGAGCGCGTCGCCGCGTGGCTCGCGTGTGAATGCCACCAGTTCGCCCAGCTGCGCGGCATCCCAGATCCATCGCTGCTCGCCTACAGTCAGCGTGAGCGGTTGATCAAGTAAAGCACGAAGCCGCTGCTCGGCGTCGGCCACATCCGCCACAGCAGGCTGGAGCTGACGGCTGCGGAGCGTCACCGTCTGCGGTGCAAGAGCCACCAGAGCGGCATTGACGTCGGCGAGCGTCTCGTCAATCAATAGCTGCCGGCCCATACGTGCGCCAGCGGTGACGACTTGCCCTTCCACAACCTGCACCACTGCATCGGCCGGCGGCTGATCAAGCTCGCTGCCAAGCCCAAGCAGATAGGCTTGGAGCCGCTGTTGATCGATAACGTGCCGTAGAGACAGCGCCCGTCCCTCTCGCCAGATTCGCAAACTATCGAGCCCTCGTTGCAGGATCGATCCTTCGCGGCCCAGCTCGTACGCCTCCGCAACTGCGGCATCAAGTGCGATCGACACGCCGAGCACCTCCGCCTGCGGCGACCACACCTGCCCATCGTAGGCGAAAGCGATCGGTGTGGCAATGAAATCGCCGAGGCGAGCATCAAGCGCAGCCCTCGCCTCCACCGGTGACAGCCCGCCGACAGCCACACCCTGGATGGCGACACCTGGCAGCACTCGACCGCCCTGAAGCTCGTCGAGCAGGCGGTGCCCGAAGCTGAGGGCCAATACGAGCGTCAACGCGCCGGTCACTGCAACCCAGAGGAGTAGTCGAAGCGCGGGGCGCTGCCTCTGAGCCATCTGACGCCGTCGGGCTTGTACCCGCTCGGCAGCACGGCGGCGTCGAGCAATCGGACTGAAGTTCGGGTCCGGTGAGCCGATCATGGTGCTACCCGCACTGACTGCCTGGCGCGTTTTTGCGCCCTATCGAGGGGCGTAGGGCGCACAATCCGGCACGACCAATCCGCGAGGGAGACCTCGAAGCGCCGGAGTCGACGTACGGCCTGACGTCGCTCGGAGTAAGGCTTCAGCGCGGAGTCGTCACTTAGCGGGCAGACTGAGGGGGCGGTGGAAGCGGTGGCGCCATAAGGCGTTGCGGGGCGTGGATCAGAGGATTCACGAGGCGCGCCGCGAGGAGTGGCGCGGCGAAAAGCAGTTTGGGGAAGAGCAGCGAGTCGAGGAAGCAGTGAATCAAACAGTGGCTATGCGATGAGGTCGCGGGTTCGGCATGTCCAGAGAGTGCTGCAACCGACGTGAGACTCTCGGCATGCTGATTGACCCGCAGCGATAACGGCGCAGCTGAAGGCCCCGGCGGCTCGACGTGGGGCGCGGCATCGCGGAGGCCGAGTGCGCTGAAAGCCAGTGCGATAGCGACGATGGCAAGGAGTAGCCTACTCGGCGAACCGAGGGTGAGACTGTCCAGGAGTTTCGATGCCATATCGCGTTGCTGTGCTGTCACCATACATCCACTATAGCACACGCGACCACTCGCAACAATGGCACACGCATAGGTCTGTCGGTTATATTCGCACGGCTCAAGTCACTGTCTGAAGCGCGAAGAGCGTGCCAAGCAGAATCGGCTGATGCAACAGATAGATCAGCAGCGAGTGGCGCCCGAGGAGGCGGAGGGCGCGTACTGTAGCGAGCACGTCAAGCTCAGGTAGCGCAACGCTCCGTTGCCCGTTGGGATACGCGAGACGCCCACAGGCGATGCCAAGCAGAGCCGCCCCGCCCCACGGGAGCAGGGGATAATAGTCCACCATCTCCACGCCGGCCTCCACCACCCCAAAGACCGTCAGCCAGGGGAATGGCGCGCGTAGCGTTGTGAGGAAGGCGCCTCCTACGATCATCGCTATGCCCATCGCGAATATGAGCCAGAGCGGCGCCCGGACGAACGGCAGGCTGAGCACAAGCATGGTGCCGAGCAGGTGCAGGATGCCGAAGCGGACGTAGGCGTCGCCGACGAACAGCCGGGTGCCCAGGCTGATCAGCAGCCCAAGGCCGAGAATCGTGACACCACGGCGGATCACGTAGTGCCGGAGGGTCTGCGGTGACAGGCGCGTTGCGATCAGCCAGAGCGAGAGGCCGAGCAGGAACGTGAAGGTGGTGCCGATGCTTCGTGCGAAGATCTGCCAGGGCGTCGAGAAGACATTGACGCTGCTCAAACCGAAAAATTGGAGATCCCACATGAAATGGAAGAAGACCATCCCCAGCACCGCGACGCCACGAGCGGCATCCACCTCCCAAAAGCGAGCGGAGGGCCGTAGTTTGACCTGAGTTGTCATGCCGCTGCTCCGAGCAAAGGCTTTCCTAAAAAGAGAGCGAGAAAGCACCACCGATGCTGCGGACGCTGCAGGAGCCGGCGTGCCGACCGTCGATCAGCCAGCAAGCCTGGCTGTCCGAGGCCGAAGACTGAGGTGACGAGCTGCAGCCCAAGCACATCGAGCGAGACGGCAAGGTTCCGGCGGATAATCGCCCGCGCCGGGCGACAGCCTGCCCTGGACGTCATCCATCGCATTGGCGGCTCTCAGAGCCACAGCCATGCCAGCGCGGCCCCGATGATGCCGGCCGTGCTCGGGGCCATAGGCAGCGCCACGTTGAGTTCAAGCTCGATGTAGGAAAAGGGGTGCGAACGTTATGCGGTGCGGGGAGGGGGAGTTGGGGGTGCGCTAGGGAGGCCGAGCGCGAGGGGGCGTGCGCTCGGGCTAAGGCGACCGACGAGGAACACGGTCGCGCTGATGAGCCCGACTTGAACCAAGATTGGCTCAAATGCCCCGCGTGGCGCGGTGTGATGATGATATGGCGAGGGCGACTCGGGCTGCTGATTTGGGGACGACTGGAGCAGCAGGTCGCAGAAGAACCAGGCGCCCGCCGATGCGGAGAACCGTGACTCTTGTAGACAATGATCCACGCAGGTGAGCAGGATGAGCATGTTCAACAGGGCGATGCAAGCGCCGACGCCCATTGCCGACCACAGGAGCGACGACCACTGCCGGTTCTCCTTTCTCGCACCCCGCCAGGTGAGAAGTCTGCGGTGCAGGCTGTCGCGAGCTGCAAGCGTCGCCATCTGCGTTTCTCTACTGCGAACTGTCAACTGCCCGACTGCCCGGTGATTGTAGCAAGGCGCAAGAGCGGAGTCAAGCTGCGAGAGCCCGACTGTGCACTCGAAGGAAGCTGCTTTGCAGGCCGGCTACACGGTTCGCGGGTGGCGCTTCGCGCTGCGAAACGTGCCGTAATGATCAAGTTGCTGTTGCCGCCGACGGACATGTGGCCTATACTATGCCCATGCGCTTGGACTGGTCACGCCCGATAGTGTGCGAAAATGGCCTGCAGCTGCGGCAGCTTATCAGGCTGTGCCTCGCGTTGCTCCTGATGACGATGCCGCTCTGGGGCGACAGCGCTCATCGCACAAAAACATGGGGCGCGAACCTATTTACTGACGCGACACTCGCCGCCGAGCGCTCGGATAGCAGCAGCCTGCCCGCAGACGCGGCGAACACAGCCCACTGTGCGCTCTACTGCGCCCCGCTGATCCTTGGCCCTACCCTTCTCCTCTGCGCCCTCCTTCCCCTGGCGATCTCCGCGGTCCCCGCATACGCCCGCTTCCACGCGCGCCTCGGCTCGGCCCCGCCCCTGCCCCCTCCCCGCATTCGCTAGGCCACACGCGAAAGGTTGGAGCGCGCCCACTGGGGCGCTGCTCGCCGATCGGCGCGTTGGCCTGCTCGCACGTCGCGCCTGCCCTAACAGCTGGCTTGACTGTGCGCAGCTCCCGCATCACGAGTTCCCAACAATGAATGTCACCGGCGCCAAGGGCGTCGTGCGCGTCCAGCAGCTCGGCCAGCTTGGCCACGAGCGGCTCCGCGTGCTGCTGGCCCTGCAACCCTAGAGAGTTTCCTATGGCTACCACAGAGACCAGTGCGACCTCCCCAGTACAGCTAGATGCGGAAGAGCCGCAGA
>DAOLDO010000384.1:0-6334 GCA_035327325.1 Chloroflexaceae bacterium
CCACCGAGGCCCCCGCCGCCCAGGCCACAGAGGCTCCCGCCGCCACCACCGCCCCGGCCGCCACCACCGCCCCGGCCGCCGCCGGCGAGGAGATCGTCCTGCCGGACGTGGACCCGGCGACGGTGACGGGCGACATCATCATCGCGGGCAGCTCGACGGTCTTCCCCCTGACCGAGCGCATGGCCGAGATCTTCGGCGACGACGGCTACGCCGGCCAGATCACGATTGACAGCATCGGCTCGGGCGGCGGCTTCGAGCGCTTCTGCGTCAACGCCGAGACCGACATCGCCAACGCCTCGCGCCCGATCAACGACGAGGAGAGCGCCGCCTGCGAGCAGAACGGCCGCCCGGCCCTCGAGTTCCGCGTCGGCACCGACGCCCTGGCCGTGGTCGTCTCCAGCGAGAACGACTTCCTGGAGGACGTCACGCTGGAGCAGCTGGCCCAGATCTTCGGCGGCGCCGCCACCTGGGCCGACGTGGACCCCAGCTGGCCCGCCGAGCCCATCCAGCTCTTCAGCCCCGGCACCGACTCGGGCACCTTCGACTACTTCGTCGAGGAGGTCTTCGACGACGACCCGGCCCCGCTCCTGGGCGCCAACCCCCAGCTGAGCGAGGACGACAACGTGCTGGTGCAGGGTATCGAGGGCAGCCCCTACGCCATCGGCTACTTCGGCTACGCCTACTATGTCGAGAACGCCGACCGGCTCAAGATCCTCGACATCGAGGGGGTCGAGCCCACCGAGCAGACCACCGAGGACGGCTCCTACCCCCTGGCCCGGCCCCTGTTCATCTACTCGGCCGCCGAGATTATGGCCGAGAAGCCCCAGGTCGCCAGCTTCATCAACTACTACCTCTCCTTCGTCAACGACGAGGTGGTTGACGTCGGCTATTTCCCGGCCTCGGTCGAGGCCCTGAACACGGCCAAGCAGAACTGGCTCGACGCCCAGTAAGGGCTGTGGGCCCTTGAAGCAAGTGGTGCGGCGCGGGGGGCAGACCCTCGCGCCCGCGCCACGCGAAAAACGTGATACCATCTTTAAAGTTGCGGCTGAGCTTGACCAACCTTGTGAACCACACCGTAGAGGGAGCGTAGGAGGAGCTATGGCAGACCAGGCGCGCGTGCGCGCGGAGAGTCTGGCGGCGACGGGCGAGCCGCTCGCCCGGCCCCTTGATCTGACCAAACGGCCACGCATCAGCGAGACGATCATCCAGACGGCCCTCTTCATCTGCGGCGTGATCTCGATCTTCACCACTGTGGGCATCGTCTGGGTGCTGTTCAGCCAGGCGCTGCTCTTCTTCGCGGACCCGGCCGTGACTCTGGTCGAGTTCTTCACCGACACGGTCTGGCAGCCCCAGATCGACCGCTTCGGCGTGCTCCCCCTGGTGAACGCCACCTTCACGGTGACGATCATCGCCCTGCTCGTGGCCGTGCCCCTCGGCCTGGCCACCGCGATCTACATGAGCGAGTACGCCTCGCACCGGGCCCGCGGCATCCTCAAGCCGATCGTCGAGCTGCTGGCCGGCATCCCCACGGTCGTCTACGGCTACTTCGCCCTGACCTTTGTCACCCCGCTGCTGCGCAGCCTGTTCGGGCGCGACGTGGTGCAGATCTACAACACCCTGGCGGCCGGCCTGGTGGTCGGCGTGCTGATCATCCCGATCATCGCCACGCTCGGCGAGGACGCCCTCAGCTCGGTGCCCAGCGGCCTGCGCCAGGCCAGCTACGGCCTGGGCGCCACCAGATGGGAGACGGCGACCAGGGTGGTGGTGCCCGCGGGCCTCTCGGGCATCCTGGCCGCGGTGATCATCGCCATGTCGCGCGCCATCGGCGAGACCATGGTGGTGGCCCTGGCCGCCGGCGCCTCGCCCGCCTTCACCTTCAACCCATTCGAGCCCGCCGAGACCATGACCGGCCACATCGCCCGCATCTCGGGCGGCGACCTGAGCTACAACACCCTGGACTACAACAGCATCTTCGCGATCGGCCTGGTGCTCTTCGTGATCACCTTCATCCTGAATCTCCTGAGCCGCTGGATCGTCGGCCGCTTCCGGGAGGTGTACGAATGAGCGCCGAGCTGAGCCCGCGCGACCCGGCGCGCACGAGCGAGCTTCCCGGGTACCTGCCCGAGGGCGAGGACCTGGTCCGCAACGTCGCCGGCCGCCAGCGCAGCGGCCGGGTCTGGCAGGGCGTCCTGATCGGCAGCACCCTGGTCGGCCTGGTGGTGCTGCTGATGCTGCTCTTCAACATCGCCAACGACGCCTTCGGGGGCATCGCCCTCGAGAGCGCCATTGACGAGCAGGAGCTGACCGGCGGGCGCCCCCTCGAGGAGCTGTCGAGCGCGGAGCTGGTCACGATCGTCGAGGAGAACGTCAGCCGGCGCATCCTGCGCAACCTGACGCGCAACCAGGAGCTGAGCGCCTACAGCGACGACGAGCTGCTCGAGGTGATCTACGCCGAGGTGCTCGAGCTCGAGGTCGTCAGGACCTACCCCCTCAGCACCTACCTATTCCAGCGCGACCAGATCCTGACCGAGCTGGCCGAGAGCAACCCGCGGGCCGAGCTGGAGTTCCGGAGCTGGGTGAGCCGGGACTTCGTCGCCAGCCCCATGTCGAGCAACCCGCTGATCGCCGGCCTGCGCACGGCCATCATGGGGACGCTGTGGGTGCTGCTGCTGACCATCCTGGTCGCCTTCCCGCTCGGCATCGGCGCGGCGATCTACCTCGAGGAGTACCAGAGCGAGAAGCCCTTCAGCGAGCGCAGTGCCGCGGGCCGCTGGCTCAATGGGGCCTTCAGGCGCATCTCGAGCTTGATCCAGCTGAACATCTACAACCTCTCGGGCGTGCCCTCGATCATCTACGGCATGCTGGGGCTCTCGATCTTCGTGATCGCCCTGGTGCAGCTCACCAGCGGCGTCCTCGTCGGCGCCACCGACCCGGGTACCGCCAACGGGCGCACGATCCTCTCGGCGGGCCTGACCATGGCCCTGCTGGTGATGCCGGTGGTGATCATCGCCTCGCAGGAGGCGATCAGGGCGGTGCCCAGCTCGCTGCGCCAGGCCAGCTATGGGCTGGGGGCCACCAAGTGGCAGACGATCTGGCGCATCGTGCTGCCGAACGCTCTGCCCGGTATCCTCACGGGCACCATCCTCGCCGTCTCGCGGGCGATCGGCGAGACCGCGCCCCTGATCGTGGTCGGCGCCTCGACGTTTATCGTCACCGACCCGACCGGCTTCTTCTCGAAGTTCACCGTGCTGCCGATCCAGATCTACAACTGGACCTCGCGGCCCCAGGCCGAGTTCCGCAGCATCGCGGCGGCGGCGATCGTCGTGCTGCTGACCATGCTGCTCACGGTCAACGCCGCGGCCATCCTGCTGCGCAACTACGTGCGCTCTCGGAGGATCGTCTGATGTCTGCCAACGGCAAGTACGCGCTCGAGCTGCGCGACACCCATATCTACTACGGCGCCTTCCGCGCCGTCAAGGGCGTGAGCCTGAGCATCGAGCGCAACAAGATTACCGCCTTTATCGGCCCGTCGGGCTGCGGCAAGAGCACCGTGCTGCGCTCGCTCAACCGCATGAACGACCTGATCGCCGGCGCCCGCACCGAGGGCGAGGTGCTCTTCCAGGGCCAGAACCTCTACGCGCCCGAGGTGGACGCCGTGCAGGTGCGCCGGCGCATCGGCATGGTCTTCCAGAAGCCCAACCCCTTCCCCAAAAGCATCTACGACAACATCGCCTACGGACCGCAGATCAACGGCTGGAAGGGCACGAAGGCCCAGATGAACGAGTTGGTCGAGCGGGCCCTGCGCGGCGCCGTGCTCTGGGACGAGGTCAAGGACGACCTGAAGAAGAGCGGCCTGGCCCTCTCCGGCGGCCAGCAACAGCGCCTCTGCATCGCGCGCGCCCTCGCCGTCGAGCCAGAGGTGATCCTGATGGACGAGCCCTGCTCGGCGCTGGACCCGATCTCGACCCTGAAGATCGAGGAGCTGATGTTCGAGCTGCGCCAGCGCTACACGATCGTGATCGTGACCCACAACATGCAGCAGGCCAGCCGCGCATCGGACAATACCGCCTTCTTCCTGATGAACAAGGAGCGGGCCGGCGAGCTGGTCGAGTACGCGCCCACCGAGCAACTCTTTCAGAACCCGAAGGACGAGCGCACCGAGCAGTATATCTCCGGACGCTTCGGCTAGGCCAACCCTCCACCCGTGGCACTGCACCACCCACAACGCCTGGAGGTGCTGGTGCTCGCCGATGAGCCCGCGCAGCGCCGCGTGGGCGAGGCCCTGGCCTTTGACGCGCGTCGTCTGACGGCCGTCGCCGAGCCGGGGGCGCTGCTGGCGCAGATCTGGGAGCGCTGCCCCGACGTGATCATCATCGCGGGGGCGGCGCAGGCCGCGCACGCCCCCGCCCTCTGCCGGCAGGTGCGCCAGTTCTTCCAGACGCCCATCCTGGTGGCCGACGAGGGGGCGCGCGAGGAGGCGCGGATCGGCTGGCTTGACAGCGGCGCCGACGACGCGCTCGACCTGGCCGAGGCGGCGCCCGCCGAGCTGAGGGCCCGCTGCTTCGCCCTGCTCCGCCGGCTCCAGCGCCAGCGGCGGCGCGACCCGGCCGCCCTCGACCTGCGGGCCCATGGTATGCGGCTCGACCTGGCGGGGCGCCGGCTGCACCTGGCCGACGGGCAGGCCCTCGACCTGACCGTGAGCCAGCTTCGGCTCCTGGCCCTCTTCTTCAAGAGCGGCGGCGATATGCTCCCCACGGCGCAGATCGCCGCCCACCTGCTCGGGGGCGCGGCGCCCGCGGAGCTCAGGCGGGCGGCCGCCCTCGTCCAGAGCCTGAACCGCCGCCTGGCGAGCCTGAAGGAGCCCCTGCCGCGCCTGGAGAACGTCCGCGGCAGAGGCTACCGCCTGACGATCGAGGGCGACGCGGCGAAGGGGCCGGCATAGTCGCCGGTCGCCTGGCGCCCATGGCCCGCGTGGGCCCTCAAGGGGGGCGCTACCGCCAGAGCGCCGGCAGGTACACGAATGTCCGCTCCGCCACGGGCACCGGCGTGGGCGTCGTGGGCTGCCCGGTGGGCGCGGGCCCCGGCGCCGGCTCGGTCGTCGGCTCGGCCGTCGGCTCGGTCGTCGGCTCGGCCGTCGGCTCGGCCGTCGGCTCGGCCGTCGGCTCGGTCGTCGGCTCGGTCGTCGGCTCGGTCGTCGGCTCGGCCGTCGGCTCAGCTGTTGGCTCAGCCGTGGGCTCAGTCGTGGACGTGGGGCTGGGCGCGGGCAGGTGCTTGACCAGCTCGGCGTACCAGAGGTCGGCCAGCTTGTTGTAGCCGGACATGTTGGGGTGGACGTCGTCCTCGATGTCGGCGAGCGTCAGGCTGGCGTAGGCGTCCACCAGGGTGATCCTGACCCCCTGGGCCGCCTTCTCGGCCACCAGGCCGGGCAGGGCGCTGTTGTACTGGACGATCCGGCTGTTCCTCGACGGCGTCTTGGAGGGGGGGGCGGTCGCCAGAATGATCCGGCGCTGGGGAGATCCCGCCACGATCCGGTCAATCAGGGCGCCGAGCCGCGCGGGGGCCTGGTCAACCTGGTAGTCCTGGATCATGTCGTTGGTGCCGATCAGCAGCAGCACGACGTCGGGCTGGTACGTATTGAGCCAGCCCCCGACGCTGGCGTGGATCTCGTCGATCCGCCAGCCGTTGTGGCCGGAGTGGTCCTTGTCGCCGAGGCTCTCGGGGCCGTTGCGCTCGGGGCCGACGAAGTCGAATGAGTGGCCGGCCGCCGTCAGGTCGGCCCAGAGCTTGATCCTGTAGCCGCCCTGGAACGACCACCAGCCGTGGGTGATCGAGTCGCCCAGGGGCATGATCCGTACGGGCGCGGCCGCGGCCCCCGCCCGCCCGAGGCCGGCGGCGTGGGCGATCAGGGTGAGGGCCAGGGCCAGGGCGAGCAGTGGCCCCAGCCGCCGAGGTGTGTGGCGCATCGCTCTGTTCAGTCCTGTGATTGTCGAAGCTGCTTCCGGCTCCTCCTATCTTGCCCCGCGCGGCGCGCCAGTGGCTTGAAAAACCAATAACGATCCATCCAGCCCGGATGAACACTCATTCAGTTAGAGTGTCCTACTGTTACGACCTGGCGGCGCCGCTCGTGAAGACGTCCACCTGGGCGCTGTGCTCGCGCTTGTGCCCGTAGAACGTGTAGACGAGGTAGTCGTCCAGGTCGTACTCGGGGCCATACCAGGGGAGGACGCCGGCCTGGCGAAAGGTCGCCTCGGGCAGCGCGCGGGCCAGGGCCAGGGCTTGTTCGTGGGCCCGCCGGTACTCCTCCAGGGTCTCAGCGGGGCTCAGGGCCTCGCGC